>JACMRH010000351.1 GCA_014376535.1 Cytophagales bacterium
ACTATTGCCGCCTTAAACGGTAGAACCGAAGTATTGGTTGAAGATATACGTGAAGCAGCAGAGGTGGTCCTGGCTCACCGGACAAATCAAAGGCCCGCGACAGAACCTGACTTTGACCAGGAGAAACTCAATGAATTGATAAATAATTCTTCAAGCAATACAGAAAAAACTCAAGAAAACGAAGTTGGCAATGACAAGCCAGAGTTAGAGAACAATGACCAGAAAGGTGATACTACCAATACAAATCCGGAAGACGAACATCTATTTGAGGGAGCCAGACCAAATTCAGTTCCTAAATTAGAGGGAATATTTAACAAAAATGCGAGTGAAGAAAGAATTGGCCGCCGAAGTAAAAATGACCATGTAAAAATTGGCCAATACATGAAGGCAGAAACATCTTCTCAACCCAAAGAAATAGCTATTGATGCCACAATTCTCAGTGCTATTCAGCGCAATTCTGAAAACTTTGAGTTAAGAAAGGAAGACATTCACCAAAAGGTACGAAAGGGAAAAAATGGGAACCTTATCATTTTCGTGGTAGATGCCTCTGGCTCTATGGCCTCTAGCAAGCGAATGGAAGCAGTAAAAGGTACTGTATTAAGCTTACTTAATGATGCTTATCAAAAAAGAGACCAGGTTTCCGTAATAACTTTCCGGGGAATAGAAGCGAAAGTATTGCTACCGCCAACAAGGCAAATTGAAATGGCTGAACGTGCATTAGACAAATTATTAACTGGAGGGCGAACACCTCTTGCGCATGCGCTGCAAACCACCTTACATTTATTAAATGAAATAGCTTCAAAATCAGAACTTAAACCATTGCTTGTCATTCTTAGCGATGGCAAAGCCAATGTTACATTAACTGGTGAGGATCCCTGGGAAGAAAGCCTGAAATTAGCTGTACAGATAAACCAGAAGAATGTGACCGGAATGTTCATAAATACAGACGTAGATTATTTAAAGTTGGAAAGGGCAAAAACATTAGCAGAGGCTTTAGGTTTTCAATATAGATCACTGACCGATATCAACTCCGAACAACTTATTCCTGTGATTAAAAATATTTTGTAATTGAATTCAATAACTTCAAAAACTAAAGTTTCAAAACTGGGTTTTATGTACCATACATAGTGAAAACTATGAAGTAGCCAAGGTTCTTTAATCCATCAAAAAAGCCTTTTTTTTAAGTAACATAGACAAAAAATGAACGATAAAATAGAGAAAATTAAAAAGGTGATCGAACCTTTAAGACAGCAAATTGTCAATCATAAGGTTTATGCAGCAATCAAAGATTTAGACGATCTGAAAGTTTTTATGCAGTATCACATATATGCTGTTTGGGACTTTATGTCACTCTTAAAAGCTTTGCAAAACAACCTGACCTGTACTTCCATACCTTGGTTTCCTAAGGGTTCGGCAGACACCCGACACCTCATTAACGAAATAGTGGTCGGTGAAGAATCGGACGTTGACAGCCAAGGCAACAGAAAAAGTCATTTTGAATTATATCTGGACGCTATGCTTCAGTGCGGAGCCGACACTTCTCAAATAGAAAAATTTATATCTGTATTAAAAAATACCGGCGACTTTAAATCTGCATTTGAAACTTCGGCCGCTCCACTGGAAGCTCGTGAATTTGTAGACTTTACATTCAAAATTATCGGAAGTGATAAAGATTATTTACAATCAGCAATTTTTACTTTTGGACGTGAAGACTTAATCCCAGGAATGTTTATTTCGCTAGTGAATGACATACATAAAAACTTTCCCAACAGCATTTCAGTTTTCAAATATTACCTAGAAAGGCACATAGAAGTTGACGGAGATCACCATAGTCAGCTTGCCTTGCAAATGACCTCTAACCTTTGCGGTACAGATAAGCAATACTGGAAAGAAGCAGAACAAGCAACGATTGAATCTTTACAAAAGCGAATCCACCTTTGGGACGGTGCGTACAGACAAATAATGAATAGAAAAACTAATGAGAGCAGTATGTCATTTACTCAAACCAGTAATAGTAATTAAGTAGTTGAAGTCGACTGTGAGTGAAATGAAAGAAGGCATATTATTATGTGGGCATGGTAGCCGGAAAACAGCTGGTGTGGAATCCTTTAAAAAGCTGGTTGAAATTTTGACCACCCGCTACAGTGGCAATTACGAAGTGGATTATGGTTTTTTAGAATTTAATCATCCCCTTTTCGAAGCGTCTGTGGAACGACTGTATAACAAGGGGATACGAATTATATATGCCCTTCCGGTTATTCTTTTTGCAGGGGCACATGCCAAAAACGACATGCCTTATGAGCTAAACACCATACAGTCAAATTATGGAGATTTAACCATCAAAATGGGGGCGCCTATTGGAGTAAATTCATTCCTGCTTGACCTGGCAAAGAAAAGAATAGAGGAAACTGAGGCTTCATTAACACAAATTGAAAGAAAGCAAACCTGTTTGGTAGTAGTTGGCAGAGGAACAACCGATCCGGATGCAAATAGTGATGTTAGTAAATTAACCTGTATGCTATGGGAAGGAATGGGATTCGGATTTGCAACTACTGCCTACAGCGGAACGGCTTATCCATCAGTGCTGGAATCATTAAATCTGATGCATAAGCTTGGATTTAAAAGAACGATCGTAATTCCTTTCTTTTTTTTTACCGGAGTTTTGCTAGATCGTATTTATGCTCAGGTAAGCGAAATGAACATCAACTCGGATTCAGAATATGTTTATACTGATTCTTTTGGTACCGATGAGCTCATATTAAAAGCTTTCGATGAACGTTTGGATCAGGCAATTAATGGGACAGGAAACATGAATTGCCAGATGTGTAAATACCGAAAGCAAATTATAGGTTTCGAACAGGAAGTGGGGCAGGAACAGGTCGGGCACCACTTAAACGTGAAAGGGGTTTTGTTTGAGGAGGACGAGAAGGTTGGTACGAATAAAAATTCTCTGGGGAATAAGATTAAAAGGGTGCTTGGGATCTAAGTTAGGTAATGGGTTGCGGGTTTTAAGTTGTGAGTAAAGTATGAGTTAGTAGATTTTAATCTTTGAACATGTCTGCATACTAAGTACCATACACTCATTACTTTTATAAAAATTCTTAAATGCCATTTCTTCCAAGGCCGGGGCGATAAGCATATCTAACATGCTCCTGCCAACGCCTCTGAAAATCTTTAGATTCAATTACATTTTTTTCTTAACTACCAAAAATTGTAAGATGTATAAATCCAATACACCCCGATCAAAATTGAGGCCAAGCCGGCAATGCCGTTTATCCATTTAAAAATGACCAAGTTTCTCTCCATAAAGCGGCTCATGGTCGAAATAAGCACATAACTGTAAGTACCCATTGCGATAATAATCCCTAATGATTCTATTACCAATATCATTATTGATTCTGCGATTGTGGATGCACTTATAACCAAAGCTGAAGTTAGCATACCTCCGGTGCCAGCCAAACCATGGACCATTCCAACCCAAAATGAGCGGTTTAAGGGGTTCATTGCAATTTCTTCACCAGATTTTGAATGTAAATGGATGGGATTACTATCGAGGTGGGCATGTTCATCAATTTTTTTATGATCGGCTAAGGTCGCATTTATATTATGGTTCCTTTTGATGGCCTGGAAACCCAACAAAATCATAACGGGGCCAACAGCCATTTCAGCCAGTTTAGAAATGTCTTCAACAAACAATTGCAAAGAAGATTTAAACACCAGGGCTACAGCTCCAAAAAGCAAAAGTGTTAACGAGTGTCCAAGAGCCCATTGAGATGCTCGCAGGATAATCCTAAATGACATTTTTCTTTTATTCACCGCATTTTCGGCCGCCAGTACCGACACTGCCGTTACGTGATCTGGTTCGAAAGAATGAAGTATTCCTGCAATAAGTGGCCTGCTAATACTTAAGATGTTCATCCTGAGATTAGTTTGTACCTAATTGGTAAATGATTGCACCAGTAAATAAATACCCAATGCCACAGACGAAGCACCTGCAAGGCCGTTCATGCATTTGAATATAAATACTCTTCTCTCTAAAAACCTGCCCATGGTGGCAATTAATATGCAACTGTAAACGCCCATGGTGAATATTATTCCTATCGACTCAATAACTAAAATCCCTATCGACTCCCCGAAACTTGATGCACTGAGGATTAAGGCAGATGTCAAAACCCCACCCGTTCCGGCCAACCCATGAAGCATTCCTACCCAGAAAGAGCGGGTGAATGGGTTTACTTTCTGTTTGACTTCTGTAACATCATTTATTGTATCAACTTCTAGCATTGGCCTTCTTCCAATTGGCAACTTATTTGCCCATCGAGGCAAGGTGAAGTTGTAATTTCTGGTTAAGGCTTGCAAGCCCAGAAGAATCATGATAGGCCCCACAACCAATTGGGCCCATTCGGAAATGTCTTCTATGAGAAGATGCAGTGATGATTTAAAAACTATTGCGACTGCTCCAAAAATGATCAAAGTGGCAGAATGTCCCAAGGCCCATTGAGAGGCTTTAAAAACCACTGTCCAGGAAAATTTCTTTTTATCTGCCGCATTTTGTGCTGCCAATACAGAAACCGTTGTGACATGGTCCGGATCAAAAGAATGAAGAATACCCGCCAACAAAGGCCTGCTTATGCTAATTATATTCATGGTTTGTATTTAATATAGGCCCCATCACGGTTAATAAGGTAAATGTTCAACTCACATTTGGGCAGTATTTTACTGCACACCACATAGCAACGGTTTAATAGTTCTATATAAAAAGCTTCTGACTCTTGGAAAGGAAATAGCTCTGTTAACCTTCCGGCCATATTCAATTCAAGTACAGACTGTAATATTTCCGTTGAATAGCCAGCGGCTTTTGCCAGGTCGGAAACAAACTCTTTGTTCCAGGAATTTTTGTTGCTATGCGTATCTAAGTTTCCTTCAGCAAGCTTTACACATTTTCCCAGCATGATTCCCAGATTTACCGTTCTGATTTCTGACTCAGCTATTTTTTGAAGGGTCTCACCTATCCAGTTGCCATAGTGTATGAAGGCAAAATCGGGTAATGAATCAAAGAGTCCTTGAAGATATTTTTCACTTTTTGCCCCGGAATTGATCACTATTTCTTTGCTGCCATTTGCCAACGCTACATCAATTCCCTGACGGATACTGGCAATGTAAGAAGAAGCTGAAAAAGGAGTTACTATACCAGTAGTACCTAGAATCGAGATCCCACCCATAATTCCGAGTCGCTCATTCAACGTTCTTTTTGCGATTCGCTCTCCTTCAGGAACAAAGACTGTAATTTCTACTCCCTTGCGATCCAATCCTGCATCTGCCAAAATTTTCTTGCATGCGCTTTCCATCATTTGCCTGGGAACGGGGTTAATGGCTGGTTCACCTACAGCAATTTCCAGCCCCGGCAAGGTTACAAGTCCCACTCCTACACCTTTGTAAAAAATGATTTTTCCCGATTCGTTTAATCGTACCTGCGCTCCAATTATTGCTCCATGGGTTACATCAGGATCATCACCTGCATCTTTCTCTGTGGTGGCCCAAGCCTCATTTTCATTAAGCTCACAGCTTAAAATCTTAAAAAGTACCTTTTCACCTATGGGAAGCATTACTTCAACAGAATAAATTTCCTTCTGACTTATCAGTGCAAGCAAAGCAGCTTTTGCACAAGCAGTCGCACAGGCACCTGTTGTGTAGCCTATCCTTAAAGGACCATCTGGAATATCCTGTAATTCAGACACCTGATATTGCTTGCTGAAGTTGTTCTAAATCATTCATTACCTGTAAACCTACAGGCAGCATAGGTATTTTTAGGACCATGATCTGGATGTTACATTCGATGGCAGCAGCAATTTTCGTATCCGATTTTCCATTCAAACCACTTTCTTTAGTAAGTATAACATCTGGTTTTAGCTTCCAAAACAAGGCCAGCTCCTCTTTGATCTCCTGGGGCATTCCATAAATCAGAAACTCTTCCGGGAAATTATATTTTGATGCAAGTTCTTTTGAATGATTGCGGTCAAGTATCCTAAACCAGGTTTTGTGTTTAGCCCAATATTTTTTGAGCAAGGGTATGGATTGAACTCCAGAAAGGGCAAGCAGGCTGGCAAATTTCCTCTGTTCAAGTTTTAATAAAACCTCTTCATAATCTTCTACATATTCAATCAGGGGGTGGGTAATTCTTATAGGAATTGCTCGTTGATATCTGATTAAAGGAATATTCAAATTAACAGAAGCGACTGTTTGATGAAGTTCTTTAGCGAAAGGATGGCAGGCATCTACAATCATTTTAACACCTTCGTTCATACACAGAACTTCCATTTGCGCTCCGTTTAATCCACCAAAGCAGTACTTCCCTTTTCCCTCAAAATCGACTTGGGTACGGGTAGAATAAATATATGAACAGCCTGCTTTTTCTAAAAAAGCAGCCACTTGCTTAGCTTCTGTCGTTCCACCAAGTAAAAGGACCATATTATGAAACCTGCGTTTTTTCTTTCTTTCTAAAAATATGGTTCCAATTATCGCCGTATAACCAGGATCGGTTCTTTCTTGCACCCACTGCATCGCCAACTATAATTAATACAGTCCTGCTTAATTTATTATCTCGTATGATTCTGTCCAACTCCTCCAACTTCCCGGTCCAGACCTTTTCGTCTTTCCAACTCACCCTGTACAGAACAGCTACAGGCGTTTCGGCGGGATAATATTGTAACAATTTGGCCTCCACCTTTTTGGCAATACCAGCACTTAGAAAAATACACATGGTTGCCCTGAGTTTGGCCATATCTTCCAGCTTCTCATGTTCGGGCATGGGTGTGTTTCCTTCTCCTCTTGTTAATATTATTGTTTGGGTAACTTCAGGAACCGTAAATTCTGATTTAAGATATGCTGCTGCTGCCTGAAAAGAGGATATACCGGGAACGATAAAATACTCGTAGTTTTTTTCATCAAAAATGGTCATCTGCTCTTGAATGGCGCCATAAATAGAAGGATCGCCAGAGTGAAGGCGTACAATCAATTTTCCCTGTGCGTAGTATTCGTCCACAAGTTCCATCTGCTCTTCCAGGTTCATTGGGGCTGAATTTCGAACAAGCGCACCTGGTTTAGCAAAATGGGTAAGCTCTTCGGGAACAAGGCTTCCAGCGTAAAGGATGCAATCTGCTTTTTCAAGAAGCTCTTTTCCTTTTATGGTGATGTATTCAGGAGCACCGGGACCGGCACCAACAATAGCAATTAATCCCTTTCGCTCAAAAGAACGTTTTAAACAGATGGCATGGGTAAACATTTTGCCTGAGGAAACCTCAGATCGGGTCTTTTCAATTAACCAACTCGTATTTTGTGCATAAAGTGCTGAAGAACTTTCAGAAACGCCATCCACTCCTATTTTTTCAAGCACTTTCGCTGATGGATTAGGAACGGCAATTTGCTTTAATTCTTCAACAGTGAAAGTCTTAAATTCCCAATCCCATTTTTTTGACAGTGCCTTATAGGCTTCCTCTTCAGCTTTTATGTCAACAGAAACCAATGCTTCTATACTTTGCCAGGCGATATTTTCGTCTTTTAGATTTTTTAATAATGCCTCTTCAAACAAAGCAGGCTCTATATTTTTCGAACATCCTGTCCCCAGGCTTAAGCATTTGGGATAAAAATGAAGGGTAGGAACCTGAGTCGAAAACAGCTCATAGCCCACGTAGATAAGCAAATCATATTTCGTCTGATCGGCCTGTTCTAAACTGTAATAGATATCAACAAATTCGGGTTTGGTGCTTTCCAGAAAATCTGTACCCTGGTCTTTCACCTTCATTATCAAGGCAGTCCGCTTGTTATTCACAAACAAGGAAATTAGCTTTTTGAATGGCTCACTAGTCGAAGAGGTCCAGCCATACTTTTCTGCCAGTAAATCCAGTGCCCAAATATCCTGCAAATCGCTGGAGGTACTGATAACTGCCTGACCCTTAAATATCCTGCTTAATTTTGCTGCCACTTCATTTGCACCACCGACATGGCCACTTAAGACCGCTTGTGCGAACTTGCCTTGATCATCTATGCTTATTACTGCTGGATCTATCTCTTTATTTTGAATGAATGGTGCAATGCTGCGGACACAGATGCCCAATGCTCCAACAAAAATCCAGGTATCGAATGATTGAAACTTCTTTTCCAGTAACTCGGAAAGATTTTCAATCTTTACAATATCCTTTGAAAATACTGTTTCGCGTGTCGTATAGAGCTTGCTACGATTGAATTCTTTCTGAATCGTAATGCCCAAAGACAAGCCCCGATCTGTAAATGCCACGATGGCTACTTTCTTTTCTTCTGACATGCTATGATTATTTTACCGCTTTCAAAATGGTAATTTCGTTATGTTGATCTATTTTTATTTGCATCGTTCCATCCTGTTGCCAACCCAAAATTGCTGAAGTGCTTATAAATTCCTCTATAGAACTTTCTTGCACAGCATTAATAACAATGCATGCATTTCTATCCAGATAAGCATCCAACTTTTTAAGGATTTCAGACAAACGTCCTCCATGTCCGCCAATAAAAACTGCCTGAGGGATTGGATAAATTGAAAAGTCCAGCTCGCAAACATCTCCAAGGATAACGTTTATCCCCGGCGCCCCAAACGTCTTCTGGTTCTTTTGAATAATCTCACCGCATTCTTCCCTTTTTTCAAAGGCATACACTTGTAAGTCAGGAAAATGGATTTTTGCTTCTATCGAAAGAGATCCGGTACAGAAACCAATATCCCAAAAAACTTTTTTATCCTGTAAATTCAGAAAGTGGAGTGAACAGAGGCGCACTGGCATCTTAGTGATCATGTTAGGCCTGCCGGTCAAACCCATAAAATCTGTATCCGGAAGCCCAAAGGGAACTTGGCGATGCTTTTCTTTTTTGAGGATCAGGCAATTAAGAGAATAAGCCTCCTTTTTACACAATTCTGCAAGACTAAAATGATCAACTTTCTCAAATTCCCCTTCCAAATCTTCACCCAGCCAGGCAGAGTAATTGGAATATCCAAACTGAAGCAAATATTCTGCAATTGCCGCAGGTGATTTTTCCTGATCTGTCAATACACCAATCAGGGGTTCTTGCCTGATGATTGCTGAATCCAGTGCCTGCCAGGATCTTCCATGCACACTTACTGTTCTGAGTTGGTTGCTGTTTAAACCAGCTTTTGAAGCTAATAACTGGATAGAGCTAAAATAGGGATAGGTATATATTTCGGCATTTGGGTATCGGTTGCGAAGCGTATTTGAATATCCATAAAACAGAGGATCTCCGGAGGCAAATACCACAATTTCTTGTCCCACTTCCTCATAATGCTGGTAAACATCTTCTAATGGTGAATTGATGATAATAAAAACATTGTTTTCGGGCAGCAGATGTTTTACAAGGTTATAGTGGCGTTTTCCTCCGCTGAAATAACGGTTCTTGCATACTAATTCTTGCTTTTCATGAGAAAGAGAAGCTGTTTTATTCCCAATACCTATTACATGAAAGATCATCTCCATAATTATAGATAGGTAGAGGACTCGTCAAGTGAAAATGCTGCATTTACAATAGCTGCAGCGAAATTGCTTCCTCCTCTTTTCTCTATAATCATTGCAAATGGGACATCAAGCAAATGCACCCGCTCTTTCGATTCGATAACATTTATGAAGCCCACAGGAGCTGCAATAATCCCTGCCGGTTTAATTTTCCCTTCTCTTGTTTGGTCTGAAATCTCAATTAGGGCAGTAGGCGCGTTTCCGATTACAAATAATGCTTCCGGGTACTTCAGGGCTGCCAGTTTTATCCCAGCCTGGGATCTGGTCAGGTTTTCCTCCCTCGCCAATAAGACTGTTTCGGGTTCATTCAACAAACAAATTACCTGGTTTCCGTATTTTTCAAGATAAGATTTAGTAATCCCTGCCTGCACCATTGTCACATCGGTAACAATGATACCGCCTTGGTACAAATAAGTTTTCCAGGAGTTGATTGCGTTTGGAGAAGTGCGAAGGTAATTAATGTATTCAAAATCTCCTGAAGTATGGATGCAACGAATGGCTGCCCACAGAAAATCTGATGGGTGAGCATTGGGATCTAAATTTGATATAATCTCCCGAAAACTTGCTTCCTGAATCTCAGCACCTGTATGTGGCTTCCGGTCCAAATATCCTCTGGGTGTAATCAGATGTTGTTTATACTGAAAGGTTTGACTATTTCCAATAACGACAAGGCTGAACATATCTACCTGTTCAACGTCTAACTCTGCCAATGTAGTAAGGGTGATTTTCTCTTCAGGACGGCCAAGCTGATAGCAAATTGCCACTGGTGTCGACGCCTCCCGGTATTCCAGAAATATTGACTTCAACTTATTCAGTTGCCAGTAGCGCTTTTTGCTTTTTGGATTATAGATTGATGTTACAAAATCGCCAAATGCCGCAGCTTGAATCCGTTTTTCGATGGTGGACCAGGGTGTCATGAGGTCAGAAAGGGAAATACAACAAAAGTCATGTCCCAGCACTGCCCCTAGTTTGCTGCCAGCCGCCACGAAAGCTGATATCCCGGGAATTGTTTCCAGTTCTATATCCTCACCTGACTTCGCAACCATTTGGTACACAATTGAAGCCATAGAATAAATACTTGCATCACCTGAACCGATTACGACAACCTTGTATCCTTCAATGGCCTTTTCGATGGCAATTTCTGCCCGCTTTTCTTCTTCAGAAAGTTCTTTCCCAATGCAGGCTGTTCCTTCTGTAATGTATTCTTCAATAAACTGAAAATAGTAATGGTAGCCAATAATTACATCTGCCTCCTGAACAGCTTTGATAGCCATTGGCAACATATAATCTCCGCTACCCGGACCAAGGCCAACAACTTTTATCATTTCTTTATTATTAACAATGAAAAATATGGTATTTCACTGTCCTTAATCACTGTGAGATCTGATGTTATAAACTCCTGCTCGGTTCCCAACCGTTCGCAATAGTAGAATTTCCAGTCTTTTAAAATCAGATTTTCGTAAAGACTTTTCCAACCAAAACGAATTTTCATTAGAATAACGGTGTCGAAATCCATCATGCTCTGGTCTATTTTATCAATATCCGTTTCAAGAGGAAGTATTGCTATGCGCTCATTTTGAAGAGAAACAGGCACCTGATGTTTTGCAGCTCCCAATGAAAAAGAATTAATTCCAGGTACGAGTTCGATAGGAAGCTTTAATTCTTTTAGTCTGGTCAAAAGATAGGAGAATGAAGCATAAAAGCTCAAATCTCCTTCACACACAATACTTACTTTCTTTCCTTCAATACAGGCAGCAGCGACCTTTTCTGCCGTTTCTTCATAAATCTTTTCAGCATTTGTTCTATCTAAAGACATCTGCAAGAAAAATCCTTCCAGCCTAGACTCTTCCACCCCATGATATTTCAGCATAGGCAATACGTAGCTTTCCTTTCTGCCATCAGCATACAGAGAACCTGGATAAAATATCATATCAGATTCTTTGAGCAAACGAAGTGCTTTGATCGTGAGAAGTTCCGGATCACCGGGACCTAATGAAATGCCGTAAACTGTATGCAAGGTTATTCTGTTACAGGCTTATTTTTCCTTTTGTATAAAAACAATTGCCATTTCTCTTCAGCAACGCCTGCTTTGTCCATTTCGGCTCTTGCCATGATGAAGAAAAGATCAGACAATCTGTTGATGTAGGCCATGATATAATCTTCGACACAAGCTGGATCTTCTTTCATCAAAGTAACCAGTTGTCGTTCGCCCCGGCGGATCTGTGTTCTGCACATGTGGCAAAGCGCAGAAATTTCATTGCCTCCTGGCAGAAGAAAATAATCAGAAGATGAAGTCATTTGTGATTCCAGCTCATCCAGCCACTGTTCACAAAACTCCGCTCCGTCAACTGGTTTGGGGTTTGTATTTTCCTTATTAGAATCAGAAGGCCGCGCCAGATGGGACATCATATCCATTAAATCCTTCTGGATACGATGCAAGTTGGTCTGCCACTCATGCTCATTTCCAAGTTTGGCACGAAGCAAACCAATTGTGGAGTTTGCTTCGTCTAATGTTCCATTGCATTCAATGCGGGGAGAATCTTTGTCTTCTCGCTTACCACCGAACACACCGGTAGTTCCTTTGTCGCCTTTACGGGTATATATTTTCATATTAGTTGTTCTTGTCTTGTTGCTTCAGCATTTCAATCGGATCAGGATATTTAAAATTAAAATGAAGCATTTTCTTCAATTTATCAGAGTTAATAATTTTAAACTCTGTTTCAGTATTTACAGTAAACTTGGGCGGTTTCAGGCCGATCTGCAAAGCTGCCTGACGATAATAATCCTTTCGGACAGGATGCTTTTCTGCACAGGCATTGAATATTTCACCCCAGTTTTCCAAGCTTATAATTTTGAAAATAATTTCTATGCAATCGTCCTGATGAATAAGATTGATAGGTGCATTTGGATTTGAAACCTCTTTTTTAGAAGCCAGAAACCTGCCAGGCACACGGTCGTATCCAACCAAACCTCCAAAACGTACAACAGTAGTTTGAAAACTATCTTCAGCCATTAGCATGGACTCTACAGTTTTCAATGCTTTTCCACTTCCCTTTTCAGGACTCAGGTCATCATACTCAAATACTTCTCGGTTTAAATTTGGATATACAGAGGTAGAACTCACAAAAACCACATATTTGATTTGATGTTTTTTTATATGGGGAATTAAAGCTTCAAACTGAGCCTTGTGATATTGTTCAATATCTGGCCTTCTTTTTGGAGGAAAATTGATGATGAGAATATCGCTTTTAAAAAAGTTTTGAGTGTTTACGCCTTCGAGTTCAGGGGAGAGCGATAATTGAAAAGGTTGAATTCCAGCTGCTTCTAATATGGGGAATTTTTCAGTTGTGGTCACCGATCCCTTTACTTCATATCCCTGCAAAACAAGAAATTTTCCGAGTGGCAATCCTAGCCAGCCACAGCCCAGTAAACTAATGCTTTTCATTAGTAATTTGTATTGTTAAAAATTGTCGACTTGCCTTGTAGCTACATAAAGCAACTACACTTAGGTTTAGTATCATTGAATGATTATAATAAATAAAAACCATTCATAACCAGGGGCTATCAATAGGCGCAGCATTACCGGCCTATTCACAAACTTTTTACCCGAAAGTTATGAATTTTAGTTTTTGGCAGGTCTTCTGACTTACTCTCTGTTTATCGCCTTCCCAAAAGCAAAAATGCATTTCAGTGGCATAGTTGACAAACTTTCTATGAGTTTACAGCAGCGGGAACTGTCCCGGATTCACACCGGATTCCCTTTTAATTCCCGTAAAGGAAACCAATAACATAAAGTAAAGGTAGGGATTATTTGGTAGGGACACCAATTTGCATAGACAAAGCAAAGTATGTCATGTTATTCAAAAATTAGACTACACATGCACCTTAAAAACCTCTCCAAAATCTACTTTGATATCAAAAAAAGAAGAATCAGGAGTATTATTCAATTCAGATAATATTATCCTAATCACCCCTTTATGTGTAACCAATGCAATGAAGCTTGATTCGAGAGAGGTAATCTGTTGCCAAAAGCCCAAAACCCGATTTTTCATTTCCAGCAAACTTTCACCTCCAGGCGGGCATCTGTTTAGCATATCTTCCATCCAGAATTCAGACTCCTGTCTGTTTATGGTGTCCCAGGTTTTGCCTTCCCAGTCGCCAAAATTTAATTCACAAAGCTCCTCTTTGATTATATAATCGATTGAAAGAGCTTCAGCAAGTTTCGTGCAGCGTGTAGAAGGGCTGGAAAAAACAAGATCTATAGAATCAGGTAGTTGCTCTAAAATATAGTTTTTTTCCTGCTCAAAGCTATTGACCAATGGCACATCATGCCGGCCATATATTAGCCCATTCTCAATATCAGGTTGGGTATGGCGAATTAAAAAAACTTCCACAAACAAATTATTGAAAGATAAACAACCACCTCTGAAATCTGCTGAATTGCACCCAGACAGTCGCCGGTATATCCTCCAATCCATTTATTAAAATATCTACTAAGAAACAGATTAACGATGGCCAACGGAAATAGTACAAATACCCATTTATACTGTTGGGTGTAAAATAGCAGTGTAAATAAAGGTATTAGCGTAATGATAAGCGCAATATATAGATTGGAAATTTTGACATTGTGTACCATAGGTGCTGATTTACTTTTTTCTGCACGCACATAGGTGTGAGTAAAAATCATGGTGATAGCATTAAACCGACTCAATGTGTTTGCCAAAACCAGCATACAAATAAGCAAAGACCACTGAGTGGAGATATTTAAATTACTGACGATCTGTTGTATAGCAAAAAACTTAAAAGAAGTAATAAAAACAAGACCGATAACGCCATATGTACCAATACAGCTGTCTTTCATTATCTCAAGAATCTTGTCTCTTGTCCAGCCCCCGCCAAAGCCATCGCAAACATCAGCCAAACCGTCTTCATGCAACGCGCCGGTAAGGAATATAGTTGAGAGCATGGAAAAAATGATGGCTAACGACTGACCAAAGACCATATCAAAGCTAAAAAAAATCAAGGCTGATAGAGTACCTGCAAGCCATCCCACCAATGGGAAATATCTAACAGACAGAGATAGCTCTACAATCTGCCCTTCAGCAATTTTTACTGGAATTCTTGTGAAGAAAGAAAGCGCTGAAAGAAATATATTCCATTCTCGTTTCATATTTCCTTATTACTTATGGCTGCACTTTCAAAACTTGCCATATCTGTTAAAAATGCCGCTGCATTTTTGATCAATGGAAACGCCAGAGCACAGCCGGTACCTTCACCCAACCGCATTTTTAGTTTCAGCAACGGTTCCGCATCCAGATAATTAAGAAGAAGCTTGTGCGCCATTTCATCTGACTGGTGACAAAAAACAGCATTGGCTTTCACTTCAGGATTTATCTTAAAAGCACACAGATAGGCTACGGTACAAATAAATCCATCAATAAGCACCAGCATATTTTGCTTATGAGCTTCCAATATGGCGCCCGCAATCTGTAAAATCTCAAATCCTCCAAAATAAGCCATTAGCTGATGAATATTTTGAGAACCGGAATAACTATCAAGAGCTAGTTTTAGAATATTATATTTTTCAGTTAGCTGGTTATCACCTAATCCCGTTCCCTTTCCAACACAATCTTTTAATGGAATTGCGCACAAAACACTCATAAGAACCGAGGCACTTGAGGTATTGCCTATACCCATCTCTCCAAAAGCAATGGTATTGCAACCCTTATTTTTTAAAGCTTCTACAACGTCGGCACCTTTCTTCAGACAAAGTTGTAGCTCGTCAACAGACATCGCTGGACCGTTAAGAAACGATTGAGTACCTTTGGCAATTTTACAATTCGTAATTAAAGCATTCGGTGCAAAATCATAATTTACCCCAGCATCTACAATTTGAAGCGTTATGTTATTTTGTTTGCAAAATACATTTATAGCCGCACCGCCTTCGAGAAAATTGGTTACCATTTGGCGTGTAACTTCTTGAGGATAGGCACTCACGCCATGCTGAGCTATCCCATGGTCTGCTGCAAAAACTACCAAAGTGGGATTTTCAATTTTGGGTTCGGTGCTTCCGAAAACCATGCCGATTTGAAAGGCTAAACTTTCTAACACCCCTAAGGATCCGACGGGTTTGGTCTTATGATCTATTTTATTTCGTAAATTCTCGCAAAGATTAAAGTTGGTTTTCAACTTTTTTGAATCATAGTATTTCTCTGATTCATCGGTTTTATAGGTTGACTCAATTTCTGTTATAATCGGATTTAAAGATTTGTCTTTCCAACCTAGCTGCTGAAGCATGGGTTGATTTTCATAATCGGTTGCAGGCTTCCCGATACAGAAATAACCTAAAGGCTCAATTTCTGCAGGTAAGTTTAGTAAAGATTTGAAATGGTAATAATTGAGAATTGATACCCATCCCATCGAATAACCTTGATCCGTTAAAGAAAGCCAGATGTTTTGAACAGCACAAACAGCACTAAACTTAATGGTCTCGTTGCTTGCTATTGTTCCTATAGTGAAATCATTCAACACCGAACGATCATAGCAAACTACCATCCCAACTGGTGCATCGAGAATTGCTTCAAGCTTTAGTTTTAGGTACTTGTCCTTTTGACCCTCATTCTTAATTTCCTCATACGCTTTTTGATTGAATTGATCAAAAAGCTCTTTTATCTGTAGTTTTACTTCCTGAGATTTAATAAGATAATACCGCGTAGCATCTGTTAAGCCAACGGAAGGCGCTGAATGCCCAGCTAGCAAGGCTTTTTCTATAATCGCATCAGGAACCGGTTCATTTGTAAAATGACGGGTATCACGCCTAGCCTCAAATAACTCTTCTAATGACATACGATCAGGCTGTTTTCAAATAAAGAGGGAGACCGGAAACCATAAATATGGCTTCCTTAGCCTTTGAGGCAACATATTGATTCGCTAATCCCTGAAGGTCAGCAAATTTTCTTCCCACTGAAGATTCTGCATGAAGCCCCATTCCAATTTCGTTTGATATTATTATCAGCGTAGCCTTCAATTCATTCAACTCATCTATTTCATTTTTAAACGCATCCAAACAGGTTGATATGTCGCTATTATTCTCTGTAAAAAAATTAGTGAGCCACAGAGTCACACAGTCAATGACGACCACTCTCCCGTCAATAGGCAATTTGTATAACTCGGAAGTGGTCTCGAAATTCGTCCATTCAGGGCCTCGATCTTGCTGATGCAATTTGATTCTCTGCTCAAAATCTTTATCCCATATTTTTGCAGTTGCCACATACACAGGCGATTCACTGAGCCTTAAAGCCATTTGCTGTGCAAACTTGCTTTTACCACTGCGTACTCCACCACTAATGTAAACGATCATAGTATTAAAGTCTTGCTTGATCTTTATTTGACAGGGTTCCTAATTAGCACAAAACAAATCATTCAGCAAAATGACGAGTTATTTTTGCAAGTCAGATGCTTGATATTGTTCAAAAATAAGACAGGCATCTATCCTTATTTTGTTTCAGTTTAAATCATTGTACTCCAAAACAAAATCAGCGCGGTCACCAAGACTCATTTTAGGCACTTCAATAAGCGTAAAATTTAATTTTTGATAGGTCTCACAAAGAGAACGATAAATGGTTACTGACTCTTCATATGTTTGCCAACGCTCATTGTCATTTAGATATATTTCTTGCCATGGTGGCAAAATCAAAACGGTCTTATTATAGGGATGCAGCTTTAGTTTTTCATAATAATCCTGAACCACCGGCAATCCGGCAACCTTCAGATAAGCAATTACATCTGGAATTCCCCTATCGAAAAAAGTAATTCGCTCTTCGGAAGCCTCTTTATAAAGTTTAATCATCCTCTCCACAACCAGGCTGGCAAAAGCATTTAAATTTAGCCATGGCAAACAGTCTGTATTCTTTGCAACTTGTTCAATGATAAGCTGCCGCGATGCTTCTTCTGAGCAACAACAATTCAATCGTTGTAACTCTTTGATTAAAGTGGATTTGCCTGACCCCGGACCGCCTGTTATGATAATTCTATTCATTAATTCAATAAATAAGAAAATGAGCACAGACAAGCAACAGTACCATCAAGAAGGTTACTTTATTATTCAAAATCGCAACCTTTTGAAATTCTTTATGGTCTACAACCCGATCATTGTCTCCAATATAAGGCTTGATTACTAGTTTGCCATGATACACATTAGGCCCCCCAAATCGAACATTCAGGATACCAGCCAGTGCAGCTTCAGGATAGCCCGAATTTGGACTTTTATGTTTGTTTCCATATCTGACTATGAATTGAAATCCCCTTCCGCTCCAGGCAACCAGTACCATAAGCAATGCGGTTAATCTTGCCGGAACAAAATTTGCAACATCATCGAGCCTTGCGCTAAACTTTCCGAATTGCTCGTACCTGTCGTTGCGGTAACCAATCATTGAATCCAGCGTGTTTATCATTTTATAGGTCATTATACCAGGCACGCCGGCAATGAAGTAGTAAAAAAGGGGCGCAATTACACCATCACTTAAGTTTTCAGACATGGTTTCAAATACTGAAATTCTAATTTGCTGAGGAGATAAGCCTGTTGTATCCCGACCCACTATCCAGGACAATCTTTTCCTGCCGGCATCCAGTCCATTTGAATTTAGCTGGTCAAAAACCGCCCGCCCTTCAGTTATCAAAGATTTATTGGCCAGCCCAAAAAATACAAACACACTTGCCAACAAGAAATAAAAATAAATGTTCTTTTCAAACAAATAACTCATTCCAAAATAGAAAAGTATAAAAGTAAGGATGCATAAAAACAGACAAAGAAGCATCCCTTTCAAAAACCGTAATTTGCCACTATTCAACAGCCGCTCCCCGATTGATATCAGATTGCCAAATACTTTCACTGGATGAGGCCACGAATGCGGATCGCCAAAGCAAAGATCTAACACATATCCCACCAATAGTGGAAGTATAAATATCAGCGATTTTTCCATAATCTTAATGCCTCAATTAGCAGTTGATTCTTATCTGGCGAAAGTGTTGCCAACCGAAAATGACGTGAATTTAAGCCCTTGAAATTCGATGCATCTCTAATCAGTAAACCATGATTTTCGAGCAGAGATCGCTTTAAATCCGATGCTGTACCATCTAAAATTTCTCCCAGAAAAAAGTGCGTATGACTCTGAGTTATATTTACAGGAAGATCTGCTAAACTGTGCACAAAGTTTTTTTTGTCCTTAAGTAAATGTTCCAGAGGAATCTGAATATTTTGAAAATTATCAAATATAAAATGTCCTGCCTCTAGCGCCAGGGCATTTATTGACCAGGGAAACTTAAAGGCCTTCAGCTTTGCTATAATTTCTGGATGCGCAACAATATAGCCCAAACGAAGACCAGGAATAGCGTAGGTTTTAGTTAACGAATGCAAGACTACCAGATTTTTGAAGTTTTTAACCAAACCTACAATACTTTCAATCGCATCTGTAAAATCTATAAATGCTTCATCTATTATAAAAGTGGTTTTTGGATTATTTTCCAACAATCTTTCTAATCCCAGGAACACCGCTCCGGTAGGATTGTTAGGATTACAAATAAAAAATAAATCTGCCTTTACACGCAATTCACTATGCAGATCATCCCAACTAACAAATTTGATTGAGTGTTTATATAATTTACAAGAGTCTTCATATTCTGCAAAAGACGGAGTAACTATTTCAGAACTAGATTGTTGCCAGGCTTGGGATATAAGGTAGATACTTTCTGTAGAACCATTATTTACTAAAATGTTTTCGCTTGCTAAATCGAAATGATTGGCGATTTTTTCAGACAATGACTCGCCAATTGCTTCCGGATAGCGATTTACAATCTCCCAATGCGAAAGCAAGTGCTCTTTTAAACCTTTGGGTTCACCACCATACCAAACATTGGTACTGAAGTCGGCTTTTACTTCTTTAGCATACCGATATCCGTCGTCTCCATGTCCGTGCAGCATTTCAGGATTTCAAATCGTGATAAATCTTTTGTACATCCACATGAGTTCTTATAAGTGCAGCAAGCTTATCATATTGTTGCTCTTTATATTCCTGATGATCAATAATTTCCTCAGTTTCACAAGTATATGGTGCTAAAATCTGATTGATAATAGATGGGTTATCTAAAATACCGTGAAGGTATGTTCCCCAACATCTATTATTCAAGATATATCCATCGGTACCGCCATCCCTGAAATAATTTAATGGCCGCGCTTCTCCTAAAACACTTGTTTCGCCCATGTGAATTTCGTACCCGTCGCAGTGCTCGTCCGAATCTTGGTGCCGGAAAGTTCGCTGCCTGGTAGTTTTTTCTTCCATTAAAACAGTTTTAACCGGCAGAATACCTAATCCTGCCACCTCTCCAATTGTGCTCTCAACTTGTAGAGGATCAGAAATAAGCTCGCCCATTATTTGGAATCCACCACAAATTCCAATGATGGTCTTGCCTGATTGAAAGGCCTGCTGAACTGCTTCCGCCACATTGTTATTTTTAATAACAATTGTATCTTCAATGGTGTTTTTAGTACCGGGGATGATAATAATATCAGCTTTCCCAATTTCATGAGGGTCTATTGTATAATACAAGTGTACCCGAGAGTCCCGTTCCAGCCTATTAAAATCGGTAAAATTAGATAGCTTATTGAGCAGTACAACAGCTACATTTACTTTTCCTTCTGCCGAATTTTTATGTTTAGATTTAAGAGATACTGAATCTTCCTCTTCAATATTAATATCTTTAAAATAGGGCAAAATCCCCAGTACAGGCACCCCACACAATTTCTCAATCGTTTTTTTTCCCTCTTCAAACAAGGTGCTGTCTCCCCTGAATTTATTAATGATTATTCCTTTTATACAAGTTCGTTCAGAATCTGAAAGCAGGGCCATAGTACCATATAAACTGGCAAAAACACCTCCTCGGTCTATATCGGCAATAAGATAAGTAGATGCACCAGCATAAATAGCCATCCGAAGATTGGTAATATCCAGATGCTTAAGATTAAGTTCTGAAATACTTCCCGCACCTTCCATGACGATAGGAGAAAAACGACCGGATAACCGATCAAAGGCCTCACAAACCTTCGGAAAAAGATTGTTTCGATTCTCAGACAAAAAATAATCTTTCGCAGACATATTTCCCAGGGGCTTCCCATTCAATATGACCTGTGAAGTTTTATCGGAAGTTGGTTTTAGCAACACAGGATTCATATCTGTGTGACACACAACACCTGCTGCTTCTGCCTGCACTGCCTGAGCCCTGCCAATTTCAAAACCTTCTGGAGTTGCATAGCTGTTCAAAGACATATTTTGAGCCTTGAAAGGCGCAGGCCGATAACCATCTTGTTTAAAAATCCTGCAAAACCCAGCTGTAATCACACTTTTACCAACATCAGAGGAGGTCCCCACAAACATGATCGGTTTTAACTTTTGAAAGGATTCCATTGATATATAATTGCAATCTGTAGTTCGTGACACAATAAGGAAAAATGTTCACTAAAAGTCATGTATCGTATAATTAACAACAATTGTGATAATCAATTTAAAAATTTAAGAGCGTTTTATTAGGTCGTTATTACTAGAATAGTATGGACTTGCTAACCAAATGTATTACTTTGTTTTCAAAATGATTCAAGTATATATACTTGGTCTTCGAGTTTTATTTCCATAAAGCCTTGCATGTTATTAGCTCTTTAGTGTAAGCTAATACAAGATCAAATTTAGCATTCATAAAATATCCTCTAGTGGACTATATTTTAAACTATTGTCATTACTACCTGCAAAGACTGTTATATAAATATAAATCCCATATGAATTTCCGACAAGTTGTTTAAACAATTTTTTAACAAAAAAAAAAGACTTACAAATTTCTCTGTAAGTCTTTGATTAATAATGTGGGAACTGATGGGTTCGAACCATCGACCCCCTGCTTGTAAGGCAGGTGCTCTGAACCAGCTGAGCTAAGCTCCCAAAAGAATTTCCAATTTTAAGCCGGTTTTTGACATCGTTTTCAAAAGGGACTGCAAAGGTAAAATTATATTTTGTTTATACAAATGTGAATTCAAAAATAGATGATTTTTATCAATAAATATCTTGTTTCTGTAGCAGATTGATAAAATCAGATACCTTCGCCTTATCAAATATCTAACACTATCAAATGAAACTTTTAAAATCAGTTCACCATATAGCAGTACTATGTTCTGACTATCAGAAGTCAAAACACTTTTATTCAGAAATCCTGGGTTTAGAAATTATAAGGGAAACCTACCGGGCAGAAAGAGATTCTTATAAACTGGACCTGGCTTTAAATGGTAATTACATTTTAGAAGTTTTTTCTTTTCCAAATCCTCCAGCAAGACCATCTAAACCTGAAAGTACTGGATTAAGACATCTTGCATTTGGAGTAGAAAATTTAGATTTGGTGATCAATGAAATGAGTAAAAATGAAATAGTTGCCGAGGATGTTAGAATTGACACTCTTACAAAAAAACGTTTCACTTTTATTGCCGACCCTGATAATTTACCAATAGAGTTTTACGAATTATAAAAATAAAGCCCATGACTAAAGCAGAATTGTTAGAACTAATCAAAAAAGGTGAAGCGACTTTACTTGATAGTGAAGGAAGGGACGTAACTATGAATTTAGAAAATCCAGAAAAGTCTGAAGAAACTTTTGCCAGCAAACTTAAACCGGCAAATCTTGATAATTTAAAAAAGATTAAACCCACAGAATTATAAAGAGCCATGGAATATATCCATGGCTCTTGAATATTACAAACTATTAATCCATTTCACCAACTCTTCCCTACCCTTACCAGTTTTTTGTTGTAGTTTTCCCAGCATTTCATGATCCTGACCTTCTTTATAGGTTAAATCATCATCTGTTAAATCTCCGTAAGCCTGTTTAATTTTTCCTTTTACTTCATTCCAGGCACCTTTTATTTCTAGCTTATCCATGATATTATTATTTAAGTTTAAGACTCTTCACTGTTTTTAGTATAGAAAAATGTATGCCATTTAATCATGTTAGAGTTTATTATGTAATGGTGGTACAATTATTTGAACATTATTGTAAACACTAAAACTCAATTTATTTATGAAAAAGATTACCCTTATTTTTTCTTCTATTGCTGTGTTATTAAGCACATCTTGTAACAAAAAAGAAAATGAAGATTCAAGAGATGCTTCTCAGGAATTAAAAATGTATGTTGATTCGGTTAAAACAGTTTCAGCAAGTAGCAGTGATTCATGGGCAACTATAGAAACGAATTATCAATTAAAATTAGCAAAGGCTGAAGCGGATGCTAACGATGAAGCTGAGAAAAACCGTATTGCAGAAAGTAAAAAGGATTTTCAAGAGTATAAAGACAGAAACAGCACTGCTAATGATAATAACATGACGGTGACTACTGATTCATCTACGGTTAAAACTGATGATGCTACAGTATCAAAATCGCCAGGCAAAAAACAAGAAATAAGAGATGCATTATTTGGCCAGGGAAAAA
>JACMRH010000352.1 GCA_014376535.1 Cytophagales bacterium
GCCGTACCTCCAAAAAGTGAAAGGGGCAGATTTCTTCGTGGATTGTCTATTTCACCTGCAATATAGGCTGAGGAATTCCAGCCGGAATAAGAATACGATACATAAACCAATGAGATTGCAAAAGATGAAGTAAAAACCTGGTCGATGTTGCCAAGTCCAAAAGTGTAGTCAAATGAAGGAGAAGGGCCAGAAATTAAACCGAATACAACAAATGTTAAAATCAAACAAAGATTTATTACAGTGCAATATTTCTGAAACATTGCCCCTGGTTTTATTCCTGTTAATTGAACAATGCTCACAATAATAATTAGTGTAGTGGCAATCCAAAGTGAGGAGAGTTCAGGGAAAAATGTACAGATATATCGGCCGAAAGCCATGCTTGACAAAGCCACTGGAGCTGCAAAACCTACTGTTGCGGAAACAAAACCAGACATAAACCCCACTATTGGATGGTAAAGCTTTGATAGGTAATTATATTCTCCTCCAGAACCTTGTAAGACAGAGCCTATTTCTCCGTACACGAGCGAACCGCTCAACGCTACAAGGCCACCAATAAACCATAATAGCAACAGTGCAATAATAGATTGAACACCCAGTACTTGAAATCCGAGGCTGGTATAAACACCTGTACCCACCATGGCAGAGATAACGAGTGCTGTTGCAGAGGAAAGACCAATTTTTGCTTTCAAAGAATCTTAATTATCCTGTAAATATATAAGATATCTCTAACCTTGATCTTTTATAAAACGAACAGAACGTTATCCCGAACGTCGTCAACTGTCACAGACCTAGACAATTGTTTAAAAATTAATTTTTTAAATAATCCATTAAAGAAAATACCCTTCTCCCAAAGTTAGAGAGAAGGGTATTTTAAAGAATCTTTAAGATTATGATGTATGTAGACTTGCTAAAATATTATTGCTTCAAAACGTTGATAGTTTTAATTATTTTTCCATCCTCACTAAAAACAGCATGATACAAGCCTGGCTGTAGATTAGCACCAAATGAATGCACGCTGGAAGTATTAAAGTCCTGAAGAGTATTGCCTAACTCATTATGAATTCTGACATTGTAGACAGCAATCGACTGTATATTAAAACCATCTGAGCTAGGATTTGGAAATACTGAAATAGAGTTATTATTTGACTGACTTTCTGCTAATCCATTAATCACAGGTGATACAACTGAATTGATGTAAGCCAATGCGCCTACAAGGCCTGCATTATAATCTATTCCTCCTTCTGAAGTTTGGTAATTGGTAATCTGGTCTGCATAAGTTCCAGAACGTACACCCCCAACCATATATCCGAATTGCTGGTTTTTGGCAGGTATAATCAGGCCTTGTTGCCCTGTATTTCCCACGTTGGCATCGCTCAAATAAACATTTCTATGGTGAGGATGAAGTGGGTTTTTTGCTCCGAAGCCTACAATAAATGATTGATTCTGACCATTTTTACCCATTATATAATCAATATTTGCATAAACATATTTGTTAAGATTGGAA
>JACMRH010000353.1 GCA_014376535.1 Cytophagales bacterium
TCCCAGGTATATAATTTTGCTGATTTAACAGCAGATTCGCCCATTTCTTTTATTTTGTTTTTATTATTGTAAAAGAAAAGTATTTTTTCTTTTAAGGAATCAAGACTTCCTGTAGGGATTATAAATCCAGATTCACCTTCTCGAACTGCATCTTTAGCTCCAGTTGATTCAGAAACAATGACTGGAAGACCACAGGCCATTGCCTCTACTACCGTCATTGCCCAACTGTCCAGATACGAAGGGAAAACATACACATCTGATTGTCTGAGATGAATCCCCAGTTCTTCATGATGAAGAAAGTCAAAATAGGTGAATAATCCTGAATATTTAGTAAATAGATCTTCTCCATCTAACAGTGGGCCAATTATAACCAACTCCAGGCCTACCAAATTCAATTCCTTAATTGCTTGTAGTAAAAGTTCAATGCCTTTTCTTTTGGTAAATGTCCCAGTATAAATTAATCTCAATCCAGAAGTTGTCGAATAGCTCGATTTTGGATAAAAGATGGCTGGGTTATATCCGAGGTTCAACACTTTTATTTTGGATTCTTTTATTCCATTCTGAACCAGTGTATTTTTTGCAAATGTAGAGAGCGTCAGTATAATATCTGCATATTTATATTCCTCCTCTTTGACTTTGTTAATTTTTTTAAATAATACTTCATCCTCAAAAAGGTCAGTAAAAGTTTGTTCCTGAAGCCTGAGGTTTTCAAGGTATTTGAAATGTACCTGTGCAAGATCTAGTATTGTTATTCCTCCCCGCTCTTTTACTACCTTAAAACTTTCCAGACTTGACTTTTCATACCCGATAAATATAGTTGGTGATAATTTTTGCAATCTTTTTGAAACATATTTATCATGGTCCTTCTCAACTTGAAAAACATATTTTTCACTTCTGAACTTTGTAGAAAACTGCACCAATAATTGTCTTTTAAATTCATTCCATGGAAACTGTTCTATGAGTCGATCATTTTGGAGATCAAATTGCTTTTTTTTCAAAAATTTCTCATAAAGCAGCTTGCCAAGCACGGGTATTTTTAATAAAAATTTATAAGACGGCAAAGTAGGCTTATACCATATACTCGTAATAAATAGTTGCAACAAATTTTCACGTTGTAATGCATGAAGCAGTTGGTGAACATATTGTTTACCGGGATGTGATACAATAACCGTAATTTTTTTACTCATTTAAAATATTTGAAAACAATGTAATGTATTCCAGAACCTTATTCATTTCCTGAAAATTAGCTAATTGTGCTGGTGCAGCATTGAAAAGTTCAGTTTGCAATTCGGCCGAGTGTAAAACTAAATTCATTTTTTCCTTCAGGGCAACAAAATTTCCATTTGGAAAGGTGATTCCTGCATTTCCTATGCATTCAGACAATCCTCCGTTTTCAGAAACAATAACCAGTTTTCCTGCAGCCAGCATCTCTAATGCAACACCACCCATGGGTTCTTCCCATTCAGAAGGAATTATAGAAATTTTTCCCTTTTTCACCCATTTCAATAATTCAGAACCGGTTTGTTTACCTGCAAAAACGACCTTTTCAGTTATTGAGAGTTCATGACAGATTTGGATAAGTTTCGAAAGCCAATTACCGTTTCCTATTATTAATAATTTTTTATTATAAGTTGGGTTTTCCTGAAGGAACAAATGAAATGCTTTCAATAAGGTTCCAACGCCCTTTTCTGAGACAAGTCTTCCCAAAAAGAAAAAGTCAAATTCATATTCTTCCGCCTCTCCCATGCGACAACTGAACTGGCTGAGAGGAAATGGGTTGTAAATAACCGTTTGGTTAGGTAATGGTTGTCGCATTGCCACCCATTTTGTAATTGCCACATTTTTTGTAACCAAATGTGAAGCTAATATTCTCAAGGCCAGTTTGGCAATTTCAATACTGGCCCTGGCAAAACCCTGTTGTTTGCAATGGAAAAGATATGATTGAAGGGGTCTTAAAGGGGAGGGATTTCCTTCATACCATCCCAGACCATCGATACATACCAATTGGTATCCTGCATGTGTCCAAATAATTGGCTTACTGTACTTTTTTGCTAAAAAAACCAATTCAAGACTGGCACCATTGCAATGGATTATGTCGTGGTTCTGGACAAGTTCCTTCTTCTCATCCTTACCTGGATTTCTACAAATATTATATATTTCTCTATCTGGTTCTAATGCAGCTGTCCTGGTAATAACTGTACATTCATTTCCTAATCTAACATAATTTTCTGCAAGACATTTGCTCACGGTTTCTATTCCTCCCACAGATGGATGAAAGAGCGTGGATTGCAGTAAAATTTTCAAATTCTAATTATTAGATGAAATATGTTGAAGGAATACGGAGGCAATATCAAGGGATCTTTCCGGAAGAACAATACTTTTTTTTATATCATCAGCTGTTTGGATTTTGTCCCACATAAGGACAGAATTATAATGGTCTTCTATTTTTTCAATTTTAAAACCATATTTTAGTTCATCCCTTGTGACAATTATTGGTAAACCATGCTCTATCATAGCCATAGCAGTACCACTTTTGCCAAGCAAACTTAATGGAGTTGTTCCAATTCCAAAATCACTATAGGCAAGGAGGTCAGAAATCTCGTTATTGCTTTTATACCCTAATTTTTTAAATATTATCTGACTTCCAAATTTTTCAACCATTTCATCCCAGATAACGTTGCCAAATCCCTGATTGCCAACTGAAAGAATGTATAATTTATTTTTTTTATTTATGGATATTAATTTATTTAGTAAGGAGTTTATGTCCCAATTTCCCTGTATACTTCCAAAAAAAAGACCTATCCAGATATTGTCCTTTCCTAAAACATCCATTTCTAAATTGATCCATTCGGAAGATGCTAGTTTTCTCACTCCGATATTTGAAGGAAGAGGTAGATAAGTACCAGAATAACCTTTTGTATTTAGAAGGGAATAGTAAACATCATTCCCAACGTGGATGACTGATGGGTTTATTGATTTCAAAAATGACTGTAATGCCAATCTTTGAATCAAACCATTACATTTTGCCTTCCAATCGTGGTTCAAGGAAAAACCTAACCAGAGTTCATGAAGATTTATTTCAAATTTTACAGAGCTTTTAAATAAACTTTTCAAAAAGCTACCTAAACCAAAAATCCAACCTCTTGCTTGGTAAGCATAGCCTACCATTTGTATGCTTACAATTTCCGGATCGAATGATTTTATGAAATCCTGGGACAATTCTTTCTTAATTATCCTGGAATTAGTTGATTTAATTCTTAATACAGGAATTTCATTTATTAAACAAATTGTACTTCTTTCAGAAATATAAACATCATTAATTGCCAAAATGCAGCATTTAACTTGTAATTGCATGCACCTTTTTGCCATCATAAGTGTATAGTCTCCTACACCATCTTTACCAGGTTCAAGATTGCCACATATGAAAAGTAATTTCATTTAATAAACCTTTACTTTATCTTTTAAGCAGCTCAGTAATAGAGTTATATTTTGCAGTTGCATTTGAAGCAGGAGACCAATCTTTTATAATTTCCTTACTACGGATAGACATTTGCTGTCGCAAAGCTGTATCATCGAACAACATTTTCATTTTTTCTGACAATTCCGAAACATTTCCACACTTATAAGTAAATCCATTCCCACCTTCTTGAACAAGATCATATCTGCACCCTATTCTATCACTTATCAAAACTGGCAATCCACATAACATCGCCTCGTTTACAGGCAAGCCAAATTGTTCTGTTTCAGATGTAAAGACCAGGAAATCAGATGATGCATAGTAAGAAGGCAACTGAGAATAATTTACTAAACCTGCAAAAATTACTTTTGTATCCAAGCCAAGTTCCGATACAAGGGAAATCAGTTCAAGTTTTAAAGGCCCATCACCTATCATTAACAGGTAACAATTGCTACAATTTGCCAATGCAAACGCCCGGATCGCATCCTGAGGTCGTTTTCTTTCTATAAATTTTGCACAAAATACTGCGACTGTGGCATCTAAGGGTATATTGAATTTGGTACGAACAGAAAAATTAGAGTTTGAATTTAAAACTATAAAATTATTGTCGACAGTGTAAGGTGTTATAATTATCCGCTCTTGTTTTACTCCTGAAGCTATTAGAAATCTTTTGGCTTCAGTTGATGGGACCCATACCAAATCAGATATATTGTTGTATAAAAAAGGAATCATTTTACTCTTTATTCTTTCTTTCCAGGATTTTTTGTCTGGAGATTCAAGATAAGTTGCATCTGTTGTCAGGATCAATTTTTTCCTAAGAAACAACGATGCAAGAATGGCCATCCAAAAAGTAATGTAAGCATGTCCGTATACAACAACACACTCCATCTTAATTATTTCTGGAATTACAGAAGGATTTATCAGGCCCCAAAATTTACTAAGGCCAGGTTTTGGTGAAATATTTTTAATAATTTTCCAGGGATATTTATCATCTAATACCTTGATGTCAAATTGTTGTTGATTTATAAATTCCTTGTCTTTAACTAAATTTTCTCCTGGGTCTGAACAGAAAAGAACCAGCATATCAACTCCCTCCATTTGAGCAAATAATCTGTCTGGTTCCGCATTTTGGATAGGGTAGGCAGCAATAAATAAGACTTTCATTAATTTTTAAAAATATATTTTAATGTAAAGTTGAAAATACTTCCATCTTTTCAACTATGCAATATTCGATTCTACAAAATCAATTACTTCCCGGGAAACGGTATTCCAATCACAATTTAGAATACTAATCTGACCTGATGAAGATAATCTGGTTCTTAAAGTATTATCAAGAATTACCTTTTCTAGTTGAAATGCCAGTTGGTTTGCATTGCCAGTATTAAATTTAAGACCATTAATATTATCCTGTACAATATCTCTTTGACCGCAGTTGTCAGAGACAACACAGCATAAGCCAGAAGCCATAGCTTGAACTAATGATAAAGGCAAACCTTCAAAGTAACTTGGCAAAACAAAAATGTCAGAATTTGTTAGTAAGGACTTTTCTTCATCAGACGTGAACTTGCTTATTACAGTAATAAAAGGCTTTAATTTCGGATCTATTTCACTCATGACTTTGCTTTCGTCATAACCTGTTCCAGCCAAGATGCATTTAAAAGATATTCCATTTTCTACAAGTTTGGTCAGTGCAACTATTAAAATATCCTTTCCCTTTCGGTCAAGCCATGACGCATTCCATAAAATTGTCGGAATTTTTGAATTGAAATGCTTTAATTCAGGTATGCTTTCAGGGTAATATCCGTTTCTAAATACTTTTATATCTGAAGCTTTTCTGCCAAATTTAATTTGGGCATAATTTGCATCTTCTTCGTTCGACAACAATAATTTGTGGGCATACTTCAATCCTTTGTTGCAACCTGCTAATCTCCACAAGGGGAATAAGAGCCTTGTTTTTAAGCTCATTACATTAGGATTTGGAATTTTTCCCTGCAAAGAAAGTTCCCAATATCGAGCCTCAATTCCGTGACTGACTAAAAAAACCGGAGCTCCTTTTTTAACAAATGCTCCTGAGGCAGGTTCATGACAAATAATTGCATCAGGCTTTATTGAAAGATTTTTAAAATAGGTTTTAGCCTTAATTGCAAAAAACATTGGGTGATGCATTTTGCCTATTTTCTGTGGTTCAATAACCTGTAAATGGTGCCCTCTTGATTCTATCTCTTTGTTCCAGTTATATTGTATCCTGCCCATACCTGAGTTTAATCCAGTAGGGCATTCTGATATATGTAGGAAATCTAATTTCATATTGTTACCAAAGTATAATTAAAAAACTCGCTCCTTATGTATTAACTTCGATAAAATCAATTTTAATAGCAATAAAACTTCACTTGGATAAGATAAATGTAAACTTGGAAGTTTTTTAAATGCATAAAGAGCCTTATTCAATTCTCTTCTAAAACAGAAGTAATAAAACATACCCCTGTAAATTTCACTTTTGGTTTTCTTTTGAATTTTTAAATGTTCGAGCGTTTCCACGATTTTAAGAGCTCTTGCATTATAAGTATGATTATTTAAAACTAAATTTTTAGCCTCTTTAGCAATCTTATCAGCAAGCAAATTATTAAGTAGATAAAATTCGATTTTATCTACCAAGTCTGAGGAGTCTATAAATCCAATAAAGTGTTTACCTTCTTCAAATCCAATCTCACTTAATTCCGACGGCATATGTGTTATGAGTAAGGCACCGCTGGCCATAGCTTCAAAACACCTGATATTAGCATCCTGCAAAAAGTCATCTTTTGAAATATTTACTACAATTGAGCTTTGGGAATAAACTTCAATCATTTCAGATTGTGAGTATTGCCTGAAAGGATCGTTCATTTTAAATCTATCACATAGAATCGGGAGAATTTGCCTCCTAAGCTTGTAATTATTCACATCGGTTCGCCCAACCCAGCCTATTTCATATTTTTTTTCTGATAAAAAATATGGAAATAAGTGTTTCTCAATAGCATGTGGGACTAATAAAGTATTTGTCACTCCCCATTTTTTAAACAAATTTTCATATCCAGGATGAAATACGAAAGTTATATCAAATGGCCTGGAAGCTTTTGCTCTTTGTCTGGCAGCAAGATTTGTATCTATTTGAAAGCATGCTACAGGTATATTCAGTTCAAATACATCAAAGGGTAATATAGGGGATGCTTCTGGTTGAATAATTAGTTTAACATTTCCCGAAA
>JACMRH010000354.1 GCA_014376535.1 Cytophagales bacterium
TACCCCAAAGAAGGAAATCCACTTTGGGAGAAGTACTCCACACATACTGTCGCCCATACCTTGAAATCATATTCAAGAATGACTTTCGATTATCCTTACCCTGTTGCCTACTCTGTGCATTCTGATAATATTGGGATGGAATACCCCATGATTTGTTTCAATTGGGGAAGGCCGGATAAAGACGGTACCTATTCAGCAAGGGTTAAAAGCAACATGGTTAGCGTTATTATCCACGAAGTCGGCCACAATTTCTTTCCCATGATCGTCAACAATGACGAACGTCAATGGGCCTGGATGGATGAAGGCTTAAACTCATTTCTGGAATACATTGCCGAGCAGGAGTTTGAAAGAAATTTTCCATCACGCAGAGGTCCCGCATTTGCCGCTGCAGCTTATATGAAAAGTCCCAAAGAAAACCAGGAAGCCATTATGACAAATCCTGAGCAGATATCTCAACTGGGAAACAATACTTACACCAAAGTTGCTGCCGCTTTAAATATCTTAAGGGAAACCGTACTTGGCCGTGAATTATTCGATTATGCTTTCAAAGAGTATTCCAGAAGATGGAAGTTTAAAAGTCCTACACCAGCCGATTTTTTCAGGACCATGGAAGATGCCTCTGGAACTGACCTTGATTGGTTTTGGAAAGCCTGGTTTTATGGCACTGAATACGTGGACGTTTCACTTGAAAGTGTAAAACATTTTCGACTTGATGGTAAAAATCCACAGGTAGAACTTCCTGCCAAAAAGAAGGCAAAAGATGAAAGATCAGGAATTTCAGACATTAGAAATAAGGAAGCCATAAAGCAGACTTATGTGGATGCACATCCGGAACTAAAGGACTTTTATAGCACCTACGATGAGTTGAAGATTGCAGATCGGGATATAAACACCTATGCAGATGTTATGAAAAACCTCGATCCGGAATTGAAGGAAGTGTATGACAAAAAATTAAATTATTACGAATTAAAGTTTAAAAATATAGGTGGGGTTTTAACTCCTTTAATTATTCTTTTCACTTTTAATGACGGATCTAAAGAAGAGATCAGAATTCCGGTAGAAATATGGAGAAGAAATGAAGTTGAATGTTATAAAATATTCGCATTCGAAAAAGAAGTCAAACAAGTTCAGTTCGATCCTTATTTAGAAACTGCTGATGCCGATGAAAGTAATAATGTATTTCCAAAATCAATATCAGCCTATAAATTTGATCTTACACAATTAAAGCAGCCGAAACTTTCTCCCAATCCAATGAGGGAAAGCCAAACGAAATAAGAAGTATTTAAGGCATTTTTTATAAATTATGGATCTTGCCGTTATCAGATTATATTATTAAAATAAAAAATGCGAATTGTATTAATATTTATCATTTTACTTGGTTTGCAGATCAAATCGAAATGTCAGGATCAACCTCAAAAAGAATATAATCAGAAATTATATGCCCTGGGCATTACAGGAGGGTATGGTAGCATGATTGTCAGGGATCAGGTATTTACGACCTTTTTGTACAAGGCTAATTACAATCCTTTTGGTATCCATTTTGAATCAAAAAAGGATAATCAAAAGGCTTCTTTCAATCTTGAATTTTTTAATAGTCCAAAATTTAAAACAGAAACTAATCAGGGCTTTGAATATAAAGGAGATTTAGGTGAGTTTTTTCCAACTGAAAAAAATGGACTATCTATTGGTACATTAAAATCTACTTTTTGGAATATGAATTATACTCAGCTTTTCCTTCTTCATAAAACGAAAGAAAAGAAGATAAAAGCATTTTTGGGCTATGATTTTAACCTTATCAGGTTTGAAAAAAGCTTTCTACAGTTTGAATATGTGAATAGACTTACCGACCGTGTCTACAATATTGGTTTTGTCATTAACCTCGAAAGGAATTTTAATAGCAGGCATATGCTTATGTATAACCTTTCATTGCCCATTATCAGTAATGTAAAAAGATCACTTTATAATCCAGACGCAAATCCTGGTACGGTCAGCCAATCAAAATTTGGTTTTCTCTCTAATTCACTTGGTTTGGATAGCAGGTTTACTTATAGGTTTATGCTTTCACCAAGATTTAGTATTCGGGCTATTTACACTTTCCGGTATTTGAGAATAAAGTTTCCATCGCAAGAAGATTGGGCATATAATCAAGGTGACCTTGGCCTTTTCTTTCACTTTTAATAATTACTTAAAATGTCACTTAAAAAATTTCTTCCTTTTTTCATAATTGGTGTTATAAACTTGTCTTGTAATAAGCTATTTATAAAGCCGGATGGAGTTAGCGAGCCAGAAAAGAATTTTGAAATATTCTGGAATGATATTAATAATGGCTACCCCTATTTTGTTGAAGACAACATAAATTGGAAGGATAGATACAAAGAGTACAAAACGCAAGTTACTTCATCTACCAGTATTACTCAGCTCTATACATATTTTACAAAAATGCTTGGCGGGTTTTCCGACGGTCACTTGAGTGTTAAATATCAAGGTAATTCTTATTCAAACGAAAAAAGAGGCCCTAATTCTGCTCAACTTGTAAAAAACGATGGTTCAGACGATCTGGTAACAACTTCTGATGTTTTCTACTATTATCATTTCTACAGGATCAATGAAAGTTATCTTGATCCCGACACCTATGTAGTAAAAAAAGCCACAAATGGTATAGAAAATGGTAATGAAGATACTGTGTGTATATATGGATATCGTCAGCAAGACAAAATTTTGTACATCAATATCACTTCATTTTTAACAAAATATCGTTTTGACAATCTATTGGTAGAAATATTTAGTTTATACCCAGACTCTAAAGGATTAATTTTAGATCTCAGAATGAATGGCGGAGGGAATTTAGCAACCATGTGGAATGCTATGAGTGTGTTTATGCCTTCAGGAGTATCTGAAGTGAAATATGCGTTTAACAAAGAAAAGGTAGGTCCTCTTCCGGAAAATTTTGGAGCTGAAACTTATTTTGCAATACATGGAAATTATTTCCAAACAACATTTTCCCAACCCATAGTTGTATTGGCAAACAGGTTTACGGTTAGTGCAGCAGAGCACGCCGTATTGGCATTGCGGGAGATAAACAAAGTACGCCAGAAAAAAATAAAAATTATTGGCGATTACACTTATGGAGCTACCAGTTTTATTGTTGAAAGAACTTTGCCCTGTGGAATACAATACACCTTAGTAAATAACAAAACTACGGACATTAACCATAATATTATAGAAAGAACCGGTGTTCGTCCTGATGAGTTCTCATACCTTACAGCATCAAAGATTATGGACGGGAACAATCCGGACGAACAGTTGAACAGGGCAATTGAAATTATCAATACAAATGTATTTTGATTTTCAATATTGACTTTCAGCATTTGTTGAACGGGGCTTCTTTATAAAATCAGGTTTCTCTTTAAGATTTTCAATATGCTCCCTTAACATCAAAAAGTTGTCAATGCCTATAATAGAAAATATACCAAAGAAGATAAATACTAGAAAGTAAATAACAACTTCACTGGTTACCAATGTATCATAGCAAATAAAATAAGTTAAAAGCCCTATTACAGGAACCATCATTATTGGTAAACTTATCCAATTTAAACAATAAGTAAAATCTCTTTTCCATATTGCCCTTTCAGATCTTGAAGGCAATTTTTGGAATGCTAAAGAGTTGGAATAAGTCATTAAAATTATATAAACTAATGCTAGAATTATATAATAGACAAAAACTACATACGTAAACATAAGATTATTCAAGGGTTGTAAAAATCGTCAAAGATTTTAACATTTTGGCTAATCAAATTTTTTTTAAATTTTTTATTGTTTGAATGATCTAAAACATGCTATTTTTCATATAAATATCAATTAAGTATTATTTTTAATTGCTTTAATCTTAATATAAATTCTAATAGCAAGGCTATGTCAATTTCATGGCAAGCATTTTTTTTATCAATTGCAAACAACAGCTAAAATGAAAACTGGAATCTTACTTATATCAGCATTGCTAGGGAGTAGCAGTACTATGATCGCCCAGAACTATCTGGCATATACAAAATCACATGTATATCTTCTTGATTCAACCAACGCAGAAATTAAACACATCGAGAAAGGTGATGCGGTTTTTATTGAATCTGAACATCCTCGACACGGGAAATATAAAGTAACACATCTTAAATCAAAAAAGGATGGTTTCATTTCTAAACATGATGTGAAAATATATAAGGAAGTAGCACCGTCTGAAAAATCAAATTTGATTAGTAAAAATTCTGAAGTGAAAGACCCAATTGTGGAAATCCACAACAGTTCCCGCCAGGTTTTAATGGTAAAATTTGATGATGTTGAATTTGAAATGCAACCTCATGAAACCCACACACTAAAAGTTACCAGAGGAAATTATTATTATAAAGTTTATGCTGACGGAATGGATGCCCATTATGATTATGCTAAACTTCAGGAATTTAAAAAATATGATTGGGACTTTTACGTTGATGAAGAACCTGTGAACAACAATCTTGGATTCAACAGCAGCAAGAAAGACTAAGCTTAAAAATTACTAATATTTAGGGAGTGGATAAAAGTCTGCTCCTTTTTTTTGCCTAAATATTGGTTACAGATTTAAAAGGTTATTCCCAGACTCTTATTTTTTATTGAGTTAATTTGGGGTCCTATTTAATTTTTATGGACGCCACTAATTTCCAAAATATTCTTGAAAATCTTAATAAAGAACAATCTCAGGCTGTAGAAGCAACTGAAGGACCGGTAATGGTTTTGGCCGGACCTGGAACGGGTAAAACACAGCTGCTTTCTGCGCGTATTGCAAACATATTATATAAGGGGCTTTCACAACCTGAAAATATTCTTTGCCTGACATATACAGAAGCCGGGGCGGTTGCAATGAAAAGAAGGCTCGGAAATATTATTGGATCTTTTACCTCTTCAAAAGTCCATATTTCAACCTTTCATAGCTTTTGTGCGAGAGTGATAAGTGAAAACCCAGAGCATTTCGGGTATCGGTTCTGGCAACCAATTTCAGATCTCGAAAGGATAGAAATCATTCACAGCATTATAGATTCCCTTCCCCTGGATAATCCTTTAAAAAAGCTTAAAGGAAATGAATATCAGTTTACCTCGCAATTGAAATCGCTTTTTGATATTATGAAAACAGAAGGCTTTTCTGTTGAAGATATGCAGTTGAGTGTTGACCAATATATTGAATCCCTCCCGTCCCGTGAAAAATATATTTATAAAAAAGCTTCTGGAGATAATAAAAAGGGTGATCTGAAGACAAAAGCCATAGAAGATGAAATGGAAAAAATGTCTAAACTTCTTGCTGGGGTTTATGCATTTCCTGTTTATTCCGAAATGCTCGAGCAAAACAGCTTATATGATTTTGCAGATATGATCCTTTGGGTAATCCAGGCTTTTAAGTCAAATGATACCTTGCTTGGACGGTACCAGGAAACTTATCAATATATTCTGGTAGATGAATATCAGGACACGAATGGTAGTCAAAATGAAATACTGTCATTATTAACAAGTTACGATCCTGAATCATCAAATATTTTTGTAGTGGGCGACGATGACCAGTCCATATACAGCTTTCAGGGCGCCAGTATGGAGCGTGTAAAAGATTTTTATTACAAATTTAAAAACAACCTTCAGGCGTTTGCCCTTAACCGAAACTACCGCAGTCGACAGGAAATTTTGGATGCAGCAACTGTACTAATTAGTTCAAATTTAGATAGACTTATAAACGATGTTGATATTATTGCAGATTTTACTGGATTAAGCAAAGACCTGAAATCATCATCTACCCAAATAAAAAACAGAGAGTATTCCGAAAAAGCGATAGAAGTTGTTGCATACCACAATCCCGCTCATGAAGCGGCCGGGGTGGTAAAAGAAATTAAAAGACATGCCGCACAAGGTGTACATTATGGTGATATGGCTATTCTTTACCGAAACCATACACAGGCCGAAAAAATCCGGCAGTTGCTGGAATGGGAAAAGATTCCTTACAATGCCAAACGGACAGAAGATGTGTTATTGCATCCTTTGATTCAGAAAATAAATCTGCTTTTAAAATACATTAACACCGAAGCAGAACAGGTAAATATGGGAGAGGAGGATTTGTTTAAAATTCTCCATTTCGATTTTTTTCAGTGCAGTCCCCGTGACATTGCCGTTATTTCTTTAGCAATTCAAAAAGAGAAAAAGGGAGAATCTTTCAGAAGCATTATTTCCAGCAACGAAAAAATGTTAAGCCTGGGACTTACAAATGCCAGACAATTGGCAAAAGTAAATTCCTTGCTCGATTCATGGATGGTAGGAATGTTTAATCAAACACTACCTGGACTGCTTCAAAAAATCATGCAGGAAAGTGGCTTGTTACACTTTTTAATTAATTCAGAACAAAAGACTGATTTATTAGAAACATTGACTACTTATTTCCAATTCGTACAGGCTGAAAATGATAAGAGAAAGTCATTTGATGTAAAAGACCTGATTCGGGTTGTGGAAAAAATGAAAGAAAATTATTTACGCTTAAATGTCGAAAAAAGCGTTTTCAATGAAAATGGAATTAATCTTATCACAGTTCATTCTTCAAAGGGGCTTGAGTTTAAATATGTTTTTTTAATTCAATGTAACGATTCTTGCTGGGAGAAAGGCAGTGAAAGAAGCAATGTTTTTACCTATCCAGACAACCTTCTTCATTCCACCAAAAAAGCAAAAGATGAAAATTATGAAGAATTAAGAAGATTATTTTTCGTTGCTGTCACAAGGGCAAAAGAACATATTCAAATCTCTTACCCTATCAAAAAACTCTCTGATTCGAGTGAAGACCAAAGCACCTTAATGCCAAGTTTGTTTGTAAATGAGATCATAGAAAAGTATAAACCGTCAAAAAGAGAGGTTCGCCTGGAAAATTCAGAAATAACTGATTTCCTTTTGAAAACGCTCATCCCGGTTTTACCTGAGACTTCAAGACTTGAGAAGCAATTTGTTGATAAGGCCCTTCAAAATTTCACTTTAAACATTACAAAACTCAACGATATTATTGACTGTCCGTTGGCATTTTACTACAAACACATCCTTAAAATACCACAGGCAAAAAATGCTGTTTCAGGTTATGGAACTGCTATTCATGAAGCACTTCAGTTATTTTTCAATAGGATGCAAAACAATCCTGACAAAAAATTCCCTTCTAAAGATGAGCTTGTTAAATATTTTTATGAGAGCATGAACAAGATAAAGTCACAATTCACTGAGAATGAATTTAAATTAAGAAACGAACATGGGCGTCTTGTTCTTACAGACTATTACCTACAATATTCAGGAACCTGGGCGAAGGTGATAGCCTGTGAGGTAAATGTTCAAACCGAAGTTTTGGGCGTACCAATAAACGGGAGGTTAGATAAACTGGAATTTGATGGCAAAGCAGCCAATGTTGTTGATTACAAAACAGCAAAACCTGATAATCCAAAAGAATTAATCCCGGCAGGTGCAAAAAGTGAATTTGGTGGCAAATATTGGAGGCAATTAGTTTTTTATAAAATTTTAATGGATCAGGGCCAACCTAAAGGCTGGCACATGCAAAGTGGGGAAATTGATTTTGTGGAGTTTGATAAGAATAAATCGTTTAAAAAAGAAAAAAGGTTTGTGAGTGAAGATGAAGTGAAAATTGTAACAGAACAAATAAAAACAAACTACACCAAAATACTTGCGCACGATTTCTATACAGGTTGCGAAAAAGAGGATTGCATTTGCAAAAGCATTTAGCGTACAAGAAATTGTTCAAGCCTGAAAGTATAGTATAGCCTACATGGTATTGAGTATCAAGACTGCTGCAAATTTAAGCATCGGCCTTGGAAGAAATGGCGTTAAGAATTTCTTTAGGAGCGAAGGCAAAAGAAAGACTGTTTTAGTTTGAGTATTTATACTGCTGAATTCTTAGTTTGTCGCAATCAGGCTTGCACGGCCTTTGAATAAATGGCGTTAAGAATTTCTTTAGTGGGAGGGAAAAGAAATACTGCATGCCCGATAGCCTGAATATGTTAGTTCTTAAAAAAATTGCCCGTTCGCAGGATTTCGAGTGAAGGCAAAGAAATTTAGCCATTTATTCAACAGCCTTGATTTTTTGTTACTTTTTCATTAAGGAAAAAGTAATATTAGATATGCTTGAAGCCCGAAGCTTAATTTTCAAGATAAATCATTGAATTTATATCTTATACGATGATATCTAAAACCATTAAACCAATTAATGACATCAGCAATCATCGGAATTGAACCTGCTCCATGGCTTTTACCTTGTATCTGAACAAACGTGACAGATGTAGTCCAAGGCCTAAGATTGTTTTATAAGTAAATTCGGAGTCGAGTAAGGCACACATGAAGACTACTACAAATTTAAGCACCGGCCTTTGAATAAATGGCGTTAAGAATTTCTTTAGCGGGAGGGCAAAGAAATACTGCCTGCCCGATAGCCTGAATATGTTAGTTCTTAAAAAAATTGCCCGTTCGCAGGATTTCGA
>JACMRH010000355.1 GCA_014376535.1 Cytophagales bacterium
AGTACTTGGAAATACGATGGCACTACATTTAGCATCAACAGAGGTGCTGATGTGCTGTTTACGATGCAGATAACGCTTCCCGTATCAGGATTTTATCAATTTGAAGGAATAACAATTGATAGCAAAAATCAAAGGTTGTTTACCTTGTATTACACTGATGCTAATGGACAAATTCAAAATGTTACTGGTAGTTTCAACGAACAAATTGATTTTTCTTGTTGCGGCTATCAAAAGAATATTGTTCCCGTTTTTTGTTTAAGGAAACAAATTTCTAGGGGTTTTGTTTCGGGTGATCCAAATCTTAATGGGAAACTATTTTATTCAGACCGAATCTTTACTCCAAAAAACATTTCCATTCCGCAACAGCAGGGTTTTACTATGGAGTTTTCCGTTGACAAGAGAGATAAAGGTGCAGATCCTTTTACAATGTCCGATTGGCAACCAGAAATTAAAATTGATTCGAACCCTTATGATGTTTATTTTGAACAATTGACAAATGGAGTTAACGCATACGCTTATGTTCATTACCCTCCTAAAAACAGACTTTCTTGGAACGGTTATTACGGAGCCCGCTATGACATTACACGATTAGAGTACAATATTAACGGCAATGAAAAAGTTTTTGAGTTTAAAGAGCGTGCCGGTACTTTTACCAAATCTACAGATGGTACCGGTAGTCTCTCGATGAACATAACCAGTAATTCAAGTATTTGGAATCCTACAGGAGGCTTATCCTTAAACACAACTAATGAAACATATTGGGACAATACTGACCCTGGTTTTATACTTGATTTTAATCAAAAGACAAAACTTACCTTTAAAGCGACATTAAAATTCACCGGAGACTTGCCTTATTATAATGGTTTGAAGGGTGGAAAAGAAGGTTATTTTGGTCATATCGCCCAATTGGATTACCAAGATCCAATAAATGGAGATTTGTATCAATTGTTGGTTTACGGCAAGAACCAAACCGCAGAACTCTGCACAACCTGTATTCCGCAAACCGTTGCTCCCGTTGTATGTGACGAAAAGTATGCCACATACCTAGCCTTTTTAAACTTCAATTCTGTGGGGGTTTCCACTAGATTTCCGGCAGTGTCCAGAGAAGATGTTGAAGAGGAAGAAGAGTTTTGTAGAAAAAACTTAGGCTATTTAGTAGATTCCTATATTGTATATTGTAAAAATGCAACAATAAACATCACATCAACAGAGAGCCCCAGATACCTAACTCTAACACAATTTGGCGTTACCAATCTAAATTACGGTTATACAAAAATAAACGATGCAATTACTGCTTACGCCACCTATCTTTCGAGTCCGGTTGGACCAGACCCTAAATATCCGGATGACGAACCTTTGGTTCATTTAGGCTGGGGAGAATATGTAGATACCAAATACATCACAGACAATAAAATTTGTGCCCCTCCCGCTCCCATGCTGGTCAATTCCTTAGAGATTATGGCCGGGCCATCGCCTTGTGAGCAAATGAATATTACGCTTTCTGAAACCTATCAGGATGATGCGTATAATGCCTATTTA
>JACMRH010000356.1 GCA_014376535.1 Cytophagales bacterium
GCAGGTTACTTTCTGACAAGGCTATTGCCTTACGCATCATTTCAATATGTTGATTTTTCATCTTTATATTATTAGCTAAATTGGCTAAACAAATGATACAATACTTTGATACCACAAAATCTTCAAATTGAGATCAATTATAAAGTTTCTATAAAATATTAATCCCTGGGTTTTATTGTTTAGCTAAACTCAGCCAGATCTTAAATTATAAGTCTTTTTAAATTGAATTGTTTAGAAATCAAATGAGCTGTTTTATTGAAAGACGAAAAATGGCTGCTGTAATTTTAATTAATAATGAAGACATACAATAAATACTAGGCACTAATTCCATTTTTTATTGAGGATTTAATCTCACAAAAATATCGTTTCGTGAGATTAATTCATTTCTAATAAAACTTATTTCAAGACTGATACCTTCCTCACATAAGATGAATTTCCCCAAGCTTGTACTAAATAAATTCCAGGCATAGGGGCTTCAAAACGGGTTGGACCCTCTGAAGATGTAACTTTAGAAATCTCCTTTCCTGTAAGACTGATTAAAGACACGTTCGTCCCTGAGGCCAGGCCTGAAACAATAACCGATAGCCCATCTGTAAATACATAAGTTTCAGGTGAAGAGTAGCTCGTTTCACTTAGTAGAGATGTAACGTTTCCACAATCCGACAAAAGAAGCTTAATGTTTCGTTGGGTACTTGCAATTACAAGATCCTGCTTCCCATCTTTATCAAAATCTCCAACTTTTAAAAAGTTTCCTGTAAGACCTGTAGTATAATCAACCCGTGGCCGGAATAACCCAGAACCTGTCCCGTAATAAAATGATATAGTGTCCCCAAAACTTGTTGTTGCTACATCCAGAAAGGCATCACCGTTATAATCACCAATAACTACCGAATAAGGACTAATTGCAGTAGGAAAATCCAAAGGTTCACTAAATTCTCCGCGTCCATTTCCTAAAAATAAAGAAATGCTATTTTCACTATTATTAGCAGTAACAAGGTCCTGGTGATGATCATTGTTAAAATCACCAACTGCTACACTTATTGGATATTTGCTTGCACCATATTTTACAGATTTAGAAAAAGAGCTAGTACCCGTACCTTCATTTAGTAATATGGAAATGAAACTATGACTAAAATTGTCATTATTAATTTGACCATAGTTTGTAAACACCAGGTCTTGCCAATTATCTTCGTTGAAATCTCCAACCGCAATAGAAGTGGGACTTACATCTAAGGAAGGAAGGTATTTACCGGGAATTTCTGAGAGCATTCCATTTTTATCAGATAAATGTATACTAACAGGATGTGGCCATATTGAAGCTGAATTTGCTGTTAAAGCTATATCAGTAAAACCATCCCTGTTAAAATCGCTGGTTGCCAAAAATGAAATGGTTGTCCCTAATACCTTATTCGCATCATTTTGTTTGAAATTGCCAGTACCGTTTCCTGTCAATATTGAGAATCCAGTGCTGTTTAAAGTTATCAGATCCATTAATCCATCAGCCTTGAGGTCAATTAAATGTACTGAGATCGGCCTTGGGTCTGTAGAAAAATTTACAGGACTTTCATTTAGTCCGGTTTCTGATCCTAATCGAACAGACACTTTATCAGCAAAATTATTTGATGTGACTATATCAAGCCAACCATCTCCATTCAGGTCACCAGCTGTTACAAACGTGTTGGGGTCAGCAGTGTTAAATTCTTTTTTGAAAGAAAATGGAGAACAAACAGAATCATAGGTAACATTAAAAGCATTTGCACTGAGAGCGATAAAACCATTTGTTTTTACCTGAATATTATTGTAGGATGCCCCCAAAGGTACTTTTACCTTAAGCTGAGTGGATGTGGCTGAAATAATTTCTGCGGGAAGACCGTCGAAGGTAACAGAGTCTAAATTTTTATTTTCAGAGAAATTAGTTCCTTCAATTGTTGCTATGGATCCTGTTGGCCCATGCTCTGGACTAAATCTGTAAATTGCAGGAGGGCATACCAATTGTGAGAGTAACACTGATACTGTGCTATCAAAATTGGCAATAATTATATCTGCCCGGGCATCTTTATTTAAATCAGCAAAGTTAATCATCGGCACGTAAGGACTGTAAATATCCACCACGTGGTCCATTCTTTCCTTAAAAGATCCCTGTCCGTTACCAAGCCATAATGTAAGGGAGTTGCGATTAGAAGTAACAATATCCTGATGACCATCTCCGTTCAGATCTAGAGTTTTTATATAATAAGGGTTACCATCAGTTTGAAAATCCATACCCTCCGCAAAATCTCCATTACTAGCTCCAATCAAAACCGATATTGTGCTGTTGCCTGAATTGGAAATAGCCAGGTCTTGTTTACTGTCTTCGTTAAAATCTCCAACAGCTGTAAAGGCCGGATATAATCCGGTCGCATAATTTTTACTGAACACGAAGGTTCCTGAAATGTCACCTAAGAAGATGGAAATATAGTTATAGGAATAGTTTGTGTTTGCCAGATCTAAAAGCCCGTCATTATTAAAGTCTCCAGAATTACAAAATTTCCAGTTTGTATTCTGATCTGTGTCGATATATTTTGCAACAGGGCTGATAAATGTACCCTGCTCTGTTCCATAAGATATCCAACAAAAATTTCCTGATAGAGCCACAATATCCTGATGTCCATCTCGGTTATAGTCCCACATCAAAGTTTTTGTAACATCATAAGCCAATCCATACAATTTTCTTTTTTCAAATGTTCCTGTTCCAGTACCTAACAAAACAGAGATATAAGAGGCGTTTCCAGAGCTGACCGAAATCAGATCCTGGTGGCCGTCACCGTTAATGTCAAAAATAAATAAAGAAAGAGGGAAGGCGGCACCTGTTCCATAATCTACCTTATTGCTAAAATTGCCGGCCCCAGTGCCCCAATTAATAGAAATAGTACTGTCATAATTGGCACTGGCAAGGTCAGGCAGATCGTCACCATTGAAATCACCGACACATGTTAAAGGTGATGGACCAGTTTTGTTATGTATAGGTTGGCCCAAGCTTCTGCAGCTGCTAGTACTAGTAACATCAAAAGAAAGTGTACTGACAGCACTAAGTCCATTGGTTTCTACAACTATCTGGTTAAAAGAAGCTCCTGCTGGAACCTTTATTGTAAGTAAGGTATCGGAGGCTTCACTCACTTGAGCCTGCATTCCCCCCATAGAAACCTTATTATCATTAGGAATAGAGGAAAAATGAGCCCCTCTAATTTGAATGATAGATCCAACTGGGCCATATGCAGGCGAAAATGATTTAATTATAGGTGGAGATAAAGCAAAGCCTTCTAAAACGGAGGCAATAAATCCAATAATGAAGAGATTTATTATTTTCTGTAAATTCATAGTCTTGTATCTGGGTTACTAATTTATGTTTTTTGTTGACAACGTTTTTAATAAAAATATACTGACATCCGAGTAAAAAAGGTTGTGAGATAAAGAATCTTTGAATAATACAAAAGGCGGAGCTGAAGATTTCAACTACCGCCTTTTTTGTTGAGTTTTGTGTTACAACACTCCAAAA
>JACMRH010000357.1 GCA_014376535.1 Cytophagales bacterium
ATCTTTCAAGATCAAGATACTGGGGTACACCCTTGCCGATCTGGGTAACCGAAGACCGAAAAGAGATAAAATGCATTGGTTCACTTGAAGAGCTAAGCAAGGAAATTGAAAAAGCCAATAACTTACTCACAACACACAACATACAACTCACAACTCTAAAAGATCTCCACCGTCCTTACGTAGACAACGTGATACTGGTTTCAGATTCAGGCAAGCCGATGAAAAGGGAAACGGACTTGATTGATGTCTGGTTCGACTCTGGCGCAATGCCTTATGCACAATGGCACTATCCGTTTGAAAATAAGGAAAAAATTGACGGCCCTTCCCCCTCAGGAGGGGGAACATTTGAACAAAATTCAAATCAGGGGGAGGCAACGTCCCCCTCTGGAGGGGCAATATCTGACAAAGGGTCAGATCAGGGAGTGGCATATCCTGCAGATTTTATTTCAGAAGGGGTTGACCAGACCCGCGGATGGTTTTTTACCCTTCATGCAATTTCAGGAATGCTTTTTGATAAAGTAGCCTTTAAAAACGTCATTTCTACCGGCTTGGTTCTTGACAAAAGCGGTGAGAAAATGTCCAAACGGAAAGGCAATGTTATAAATCCATTTGAGACACTAAGCGCTTATGGACCTGATGCTACACGCTGGTACATGGTTAGCAATGCAAATCCATGGGACAACTTAAAATTTGATTTAGAAGGCGTCACAGAAGTTCAGAGAAAGCTTTTCGGAACACTTTACAACACCTATAATTTCTATGCTATCTATGCAAACCTTGATGGATTTAAAATAGATGAAATGAACATTGTTCCGATTGAAAAACGGCCAGAATTTGATCGCTGGATCATATCAGAACTTCAGGTACTGATAAAAACTGTAACAGAAAGCTATGAAAATTACGATGTCACAAAAGCTGCCCGTGCTATTGAAGAGTTTGTAGATGCCAACTTATCTAACTGGTATATAAGACTTTCCCGGAAACGTTTCTGGAAAGGCGAATTCAACGAGGACAAAAAGGCCGCATACGAAACTTTGCACGAATGTCTGCTAGTTTGTGCCCAGCTTATGAGCCCGATTTCTCCGTTTTTCAGTGAATGGATCTACAAAAATCTTACTGACAGCATAAGACAAGATGCTATTTCAAATAAAACAACCCTTGCTCCTATTTCTGTTCATTTAATCAATTTAACCAAAGCTAATGAAGATCTGATTGATAACACTTTAAGCGAAAGTATGAAACTGGCTCAAAAAGCCTGTTCTTTGATCCACTCGGTCCGAAAGTTGAACAACCTTCGTGTTCGTTTGCCGTTGGCCAAAGTATATGTAAACGCTTCAGATGCAAATCTTTTAACGTTACTTGATAAAGCTTCACAACTAATAAAAGAAGAGACAAATATCAAGGAGGTCATCACTTTTGATCCAAAAAGCGGAATGACTTTGTTTACAAAATCTGTTCTTCCTGATTTGAAAAAACTAGGAAAAGCACTTGGTTCAAAAATAAATGAAGTAAAAGGCAAACTGATTGATCTTAGTCAGGATGATATAGCAATATTAGAAAGTTCAGGACTTCCACTAACTTTTAGTGACGGAACAGTTTATAATATTCAAAAGGATGACGTGATCATCAAAACCAGCGATGCTGTTGGAATGGCTTCTGCTACAGATGGCAATTTGACCGTTGCTGTTGATACTTTATTAACTGAGGATCTCAGGAAAGAAGGAATCGCAAGAGATTTAGTTAACCGTGTTCAGAACCTTCGAAAAGAAATGGGTCTTGAAGTTCAGGATAAGATCAGGATAGAAGTTCAAAAACTGGATGAATTGGTTAATTCTGCACTTGAATCAAACAAAGAATACATCTGTACGGAAACTCAGGCTTTGGAATTTTATCTGAAAGACAATGTTTTGAATGCCTCTTTGGTAGATATGGATGAATTCAATTTAGAATTGAAAGTTGAAAAAATATAAAAAAATGGGACAACGAAACGCTGTCCCATTTTCACTATAAAACTAAGATAAAACTTTTTCTGCGTCACGAGCCTCTTTAATGATGTCGTGGGCAGTTTTTAATTCTGCTTCTTGTTTTAAAATTATAGTCCTTGCATCTTCGGTAAGTTCGAACTGCTCTCCTATTGCAGCTTTGTAAGCTTTTTGCGCTGCATCTTCCCCGAACTCACAGCTAGATAAAACAGCTAACCTGTCCGAACCAGTAAAGGTTGCTTTCACATCCATCCAGGCCCTGTAAATTTTACCTGAATTAGTTGTACCATCAGAAGGATGTCCTCCTAATTTAATAACTTCTTCGGTCAACTCTACAACGTGACGGCTACTGTTGGTAGCATAACTCTGAAAAACTGTACGCAAATCTGCATCTTCATCTTTTAATTCATTTATTGCCCTCTCATAACCAGCAACGCGGTCATTATTAATCTGTATGAGGTCGTTTAATATTTCGATTGATTTTTCTGTATTAGCCATGTTCTTATTATTTAAGTTATAAATTTTTTATTGGTTTGATTTGGGTAATAAAATTCTGTGCCATGTTTAAAATTAGGATTTAAGATTTACGATGTAGGAATTAATAAAAAATCACAACTGGTGATGCCCTTTCAAGACTTATCAACTATAAAAAGTAAGCAAATAAAAACGTGAATTTTAAACCTGGACTTATTTTTGATAAGCTTGAATTGTAATTTTTTATCTTTGTTAAGCAGTTAAGTTTTGCCTCTATACAAACTAATCGTAAATCAAAAATCGTAATTCGTAAATCCTAAATGAAGTTCAGCCACTTACACTGCCATTCACAATTTTCTCTTCTGGATGGTGCGGCCAGTATTGAAGGGATGATGAAAAAAGCCCAAGCTGACAATATGCCTGCTGTAGCTATTACAGATCATGGAAACATGTTTGGAGTTTTTCAATTTGTGAATGAAGCAAATAAATATAATATCAAACCTATCGTAGGGTGTGAGTTTTATGTTGTGGCTGATAGGCACAAAAAGCAATTTACAAAGGGAGAAAAAGATGCCCGCTACCATCAGTTGATGCTGGCTAAAAATGCTGAAGGCTATAAAAATCTTTCAATACTTTGTTCCCTCGGATTTATTGAAGGTAAGTATAGCATGTACCCTCGGATCGACAAAGAACTGATCCTGAAGTATAACAAAGGTTTAATTGCAACTACCTGTTGCCTTGGAGCATCAGTACCTAGGGTTATTTTAAATAAAGGAGAAGAAGAAGGCGAAATAGAATTTAAATGGTGGCTGGACATATTTGGCGAAGATTATTATGTTGAACTTCAACGACATGGGATACCTGAGCAACAGAAGGTTAATGAAGTTCTATTAAAGTTTGCTAAGAAGTATAATGTAAAAATTATTGCTTCCAATGACTCACATTATATCAATGAGCAAGACTCAAATGCCCATGATATTTTGCTGTGCATCAATACAAACTCGAAGATGTCTGACCCGACATCGAAGGAAGAAAGTGAAGATGGTTCTAAAGGAAAAAGATTTGCATTTTTTAACAATCAGTTCTTTTTTAAGAGTACTGAACAAATGACCAAATTATTTCATGACCTGCCTCAGGCTATTGACAATACAAATGAAATAGTGGATAAAGTTGATGTGCTCAAACTCAAAAGAGACATTTTACTTCCTAATTTTCCTATTCCAGATGAATTTAAAATCCATCCGGAAGACACACTTAACCAATGGGAATATTTAAAACATATCACTTTTATAGGTGCTAAAAATCGGTATTTAGAAATCACTCCAGATATTGAAGAACGACTTAATTTTGAGCTGTTTACTGTTAAAACCATGGGGTTTGCGGGATACTTTCTGATTGTGTCCGACTTTATAAAAGCTGGCCGCGACATGGGCGTTTTTGTTGGACCAGGAAGGGGTTCTGCCGCAGGTTCAGCAGTTGCTTATTGTATTGGGATAACAAATATTGATCCTATCAAATACAACCTGCTATTTGAAAGATTCTTAAATCCCGATCGTAAGTCAATGCCTGATATTGATACTGACTTTGACGATGAGGGAAGACAAAAAGTAATAGATTATGTTGTAGAAAAGTACGGCAAGCGGCAGGTTGCACAAATTGTGACTTATGGTACAATGGCCGCCAAAACCAGTATCAAAGATGTAGCCAGGGTAATGGAACTTCCTCTGGATCAGAGTAATGGCCTTGCCAAACTTGTTCCTGAAAGACCCGGCATTTCCCTTAACCGTTTGATTAAGGCACCTTTAGATGGTGACAAAAGTTTAAAAGATAAAGAAGGTCTTGGATCTGAGGAACTTGAAAAAGTGAAAGAGCTTAGGGCTATTTATGCAAATAAGGCGGATGCACGTGCTGCTATTCTTGAAGAAGCCATGGTGCTGGAAGGTTCCGTTCGTGGAACTGGTGTCCATGCAGCAGGTATTATTATTGCACCATCTGATTTAACGGAACTTGTCCCTGTTGCAACAGCGAAAGATTCTGAATTATTGCTTACACAATATGAAGGGAAAGTAATTGAAGATGCAGGAGTAATAAAAATGGACTTTTTGGGCCTTAAAACCCTGACGATCATTAAAAATGCACTAAAACTTATCAAAAAGAACCATGGGATAGAAATGGACATTGATGAAGTAGATCTGACAGATCAAAAAACTTTTGAAATATTTCAAAAAGGTGCAACTGACGGGATTTTTCAGTTTGAGAGTGCAGGGATGCAAAAGCACATGAAAGACCTCAAACCTGATAAGTTTGATGATATCATTGCGATGAATGCTTTATACCGTCCAGGCCCTATCGAGTATATTCCAAACTTCATAAGAAGAAAACATGGATTAGAACCAGTGACCTATGACTTGGCCGACATGGAGGAATACCTGAAGGATACTTATGGAATTACGGTATACCAGGAACAAGTTATGCTTTTGTCTCAAAAATTAGCTGGATTTTCCAAAGGAGACGCCGATGTTTTGAGAAAAGCAATGGGTAAAAAAGATAAAAAAACCCTCGATAAACTTAAACCACAATTTCTTGAAGGAGCCTCAGCAAAAGGTCACGATGCCAAAATACTGGAAAAGGTTTGGACAGACTGGGAAGCATTTGCCTCTTATGCTTTTAACAAATCCCATTCAACCTGTTACGCATTCGTAGCCTTTCAAACAGCCTGGCTTAAAGCCCATTATCCTGCCGAATACATGGCAGCAAACTTAACAAACGAGAAAAATAACATAGAAAAACTTACCTATTTCCTTGATGAGTCTAAACGAATCGGCGTCAAAGTTCTAGGGCCAGATGTAAACGAGAGCTCTGAAGATTTTGATGTGAATAAACATGGAGAAATCAGGTTTGGGTTAGGAGCAATAAAAGGAACAGGTGAAGCAGCAATTGCCAGCACAATTGAAGAAAGAAATGCTAATGGCCCATTTAAAAGCATATTTGATTTTGCTGAAAGGAATAATCTTCGCACAGTAAACAAAAAGTCATTCGAAGCATTAGCGAATGCGGGTGCTTTTGATTGCTTTCCTGAATTGCATCGGGCGCAATATTTTGCTGACAGAGAAGGCCAAACATTCCTGGAAAGATTATTAAGATATGGTAATAGTGTACAAGAGAGCAATTTATCTACCGAGATAACTCTTTTTGGTGGTATGGCAGATGCTCCGGCTATCTCAAGACCTGCTATTTTAGATTCTCCTCCGTGGGATGACCTTGTAAGATTAAGGATAGAAAAGGACGTAATTGGCCTTTATATTTCTGGACATCCACTCGATCAATATAAAATGGAATTAGACAGGTACACTTCCTGCGGACTTGATAAGGTGATGGAGCAAAAAAACAAAGACATCAAAATTGCAGGCATTGTTACGAATGTAAATATCCGAAATACAAAAAATGGAGATAAATATGCAAATCTTACCATAGAAGATTTTAATGGAACCTTTGAAATGACTCTTTGGTCAAAGGATTATGTCAAATTCGCTTCCTATTGCGATATAGGGGCCTTTCTATATATCCAGGGCAAGGTTCAATCGCGGTATGGCCGTCCAGATGAATTTGAATTTAAGCCATCTTCTTTTGGATTATTAAGTGAAGTTAGAAATTCCATGTGTAAAGGAATTAAAATTGAACTGGGAATTGACAAGTTGAATTCTCAGCTAATGGATAATCTTGAAAAAGTATTCAGCAAAAATTCTGGTAAACATGAATTGAAGTTTTTGGTGAAAGAATTAAACGAAAACATTAGTTTCGAAATGTTTTCCCGCAAATTTAAAATTGATCCTAACAACGAATTTCTTAAGGATTTAGACAAAATGAACCTAACATATACCCTGTTATAGATGCAAGTTTTACATTAATAAAGCACTATTTGTTTCAACTTGGTAATTGTACTTTTGTAGGATAGTACCAAGCTATGAAACAACTACTAACTAAGATTACAATTGCTTTAATAACCCTGCTTACAGTGCAAGGTCAGCAAAATGTAGTTAAACTTAACCTATCTTCCCTTGCATTTGGAAATACTTATTTGAGTTATGAAAGAGCTATGGCCAAAAAACTTTCATTTCAAATAGGAGTAAATTATATCCACGACAGAAAAATACCATTTTCTGATAATTTCGGTCCACTAAATGGAAATGAAAGTCCTATGAATGGAATGAAAATGAATGGTTGGGGAATTACACCTGAATTAAGACTTTATACTTCCATCGATAAAAGTGTTCCTAAAGGCTTTTATATTTCACCTTATTTTAGATATAATCACTATTCTTTTCAAAGGAATAATTATGAATATAAATTCAAAGATATTTATGATGAGGATAAGTTAAAAACCAGCAATATAAATTTTAACGGCAATGCTTCTTTTGTTGGAGGAGGAATTATGATTGGACATCAGTGGATTCTGAATAAAAGCCTTTCTATTGATTTTTGGATATTAGGCTTAGGAATCAGCAGTGGAAGATTTGAATTGAATGCAATGTCAAATAACATGGATTCCCGCTATTTTAAGAAAGGAAATAGCTTTTCTGATGAAGTCACTGACAATATGAAGGCCCTTAATTCAGTTGAAATTTCCAGTGGGGCAAATTATGTGATGGCTACTTCAAGTCGAACTTTGCCAGGTATCAGGGGTTTAGGCTTGAATGTTGGTTTTGCATTTTAAACCTTAATTGCGCAACATTCAGATTTTTTAGCTGCCAAAATCTCCCGACCTTTAGTTTAAAATTATTGGTTTGAAGGACGAACACCACATACACTATCAAGTTATCTCAGATGCTCTGGAATATATTAAGTCCAATTTCAAAGAGCAGCCCAGTCTTGATATTATCGCAGAAAAAGTAAACCTAAGTCCATTTCATTTCCAAAAGTTGTTTACGGAGTGGGCAGGAACAAGTCCTAAAAAGTTTCTGCAATACACAAGTTTAGAATACGCCAAAAAGCTTTTATCAGTTAATAACGCAACACTTTTCGACGCTGCTTTGGAAACAGGACTTACGGGAACCAGTAGACTTCATGATCTTTTCATTTCAATTGAAGGTATGACACCAGCTGCATTTAAGAATGGAGGAAAGGATCTTGTTATTGATTATAATTTCGCTGAGACTCAATTTGGCAAAGTTTTAATTGCTTCTACCGAAAAAGGCATTTGTTATCTAACCTTTTATGAAGATGGAACCGAAGCACTTAATTGCTTACAAAACCAGTTTCCAAACGCTTTTTTTATCTTACAACAAAATGAAATTCAACTAAATGCACTGAGAATATTTAATGCAAAGCCTGAAAATATTAATCAAATCAAGCTGCATCTGAAAGGAACAGATTTTCAACTTAAAGTATGGGAAGCGCTTTTAAAAATTCCATCCGGACAACTTACAACTTACGGTTTTATTGCAGATAAAATTGATAGCCTTGGTGCTTCGCGAGCAGTTGGTACAGCGATTGGTAAAAATCCTATCGCCTTTCTTATTCCCTGCCACCGGGTAATTCAGAGTTCTGGAATTATTGGAGGCTACATGTGGGGAAACACCAGAAAAACAGCCATGATTGGTTGGGAAGCTGCTTTGTTAGAGTCTAATGAATTTTAGACCAGAATTTTATTTGCACCAAAATATTGCGGAATAAGACTTTTGATTTTTGTTAGAGTTTCATCCATTGTTAACATACTTTTCCCACCAGCTGCATTTGCATGTCCGCCACCTTCAAAGTGTTCTGATGCCAGTAAATTAACAGGATTTTCTTTTCCTTTTGACCTGAATGAAATTCTGATATATCCTTCTCTTTCTGAAAACAGCATCGCAGCTTTCATTCCTTTTATAGACAAAGCTGTATTAGGCAATCCGTCTGTATCACCTTTTTGATAATTATATTTTAGGTGTTCATCTTCCGTCAGAGAAATGATGGCAACTCCATATTCTTCCAGAATTTCCAGTTTTTGGCTCATTGCAAAACCCTGGATCCTAAGTCTTCCTGCTGTATTTGTGTCATTTAAATTTTCATGGACCAGGTGATGTTTTACCCCAGCCTGCAATAATTTACCCAATATTTCATGGGTTCTGGCCTGTACGGAAGGGAATCTGAAGGATCCTGTATCAGTTAAAATGCCTAGATAAAGTGGTGTTCCAATTTTTTTATCAAGCAATTCTATATTTCCTGATTGTATAATCAACTCAGCAATCAATTGTGCGGTAGAACAAACCTCTGTATCAGAAACAGTTATAAAAGCAAAATCCTGTGGGTTTAAGTGATGGTCTATCAGGATCTTTTTGCATGATGCCTGCTCCAGTAAAACTTGAATTTCAGCTCCTACCCTGTCTGTTCCATTGTAATCCAGGCAAAAGATTAAATCAGCCTTTAAAAAAATATCGTTAATATGTTCAGGATTAGTAGCATATGTTACAATCTCTGAGATACCTTCCAGCCAATTTAAATATTCAGGTGCAGGATCAGCATGGCAGATAGCCGAGTCCACTCCCAGCCTTTTAATAAAATGGTGCAATGCAAGTGAGCTACCAATAGAATCACCATCTGGCGATTTATGTGATGTTATCACTATGCTTTTTGCAGCTTTAATTTCTTTGACTATGTCTTCGTAAATATTCATAAACAGTATTAGAAGGAAAAATTAATAGATTATGGGTTATTTTTTATTAGACCGTTTGTACTTCTTTCCAAATAATTTATTTTTTTCCTTCCAACCCCAGTTATAATCTTTAGCATTTGTTGCTTTTTTCTCATGATAAGCGCCTTGGTTAGGATCTGCACTTTTCTCAAATCCTTTTGAGTCAGTTTCTACCACTTTTTTCTTTCTATCACCCTGAATGACCAAGCCTGGTGGCAATGGCTCAACTACCATCTTGTTTCCCGTCATCACTTCAATTTTCCTGGAAATAACTAATTCAATATCAGTTGAAAAGGTAATAGAAACTGGTGCAGGATCTGTGAAATTAGAAATTTTAACCCGTTCAATATACTGTTCTATATCTGTTGATAAGTCAAAATGAAGAATATATTGAATATCTGTATAGTTTATGAATTGCTCAATCTCATTAGCTATTAATAATATTCTGCATTTTGCAGATTTCTTAAATTCCTCTACAGATTTAAAACCCTGATGTTCATATACCAATGGTTTTAAAATGGCAACTTCACCAGGAAATCTTCTATCAAGACTTTTAAATAAGTTTTGACACGTTAACCTGGTTTTTACGAATATCAGTACTTTGCGGTATGTATCAGTTTCACTCATTAAAAGATTAAGCAGGTTTTGCTTAGTCTTGTAATTTGGTACCTGGTATACAAGTTGGGGAATAGTTTCCAATATCGTTTCAGGTTCTGGTTCAAACTCTACCATTACCGGATTTTCAATATAGGAAATCATCCTTTCAAGTTTTTCATGATAAACCTCAGTAAAAACAAGGTGCTGACATTTAGGTAAGCTTAAAGTAATTTGGTGTACTTGAGTCTGAAGTCCTTGTTTTACAATAAGTTCTGCATCGTCTAAAATAAATTGCTGTAATTTATTTATGTTCAATCCAGACTTTAGGTACAATGCTAAAACTCTATCAGGAGTACCAATTACAATATCTACTCCTTCAGTAATTGCCTCTCTCTGTCCATCTATACCAGCACCGGCGTAAACAGTTATAATTCTTAAGCCAGACTTAGTATTAAACTCTTCAAATTTCTCAAGTAATAAAGTAGCTCTATCACGATCTGGAACCAGGATTAAAGCCCTGGGAACTTCTTCAAAAGGAAATTTAAGCCTGTTAATTACACTTAAGACAATCGAGGAAGACTTTCCACAACCTTCTGGAGCAATACAAACAACACCTTGCCCACCATTGATCCTTGGAATTACTTTGGACTGTAGAGGCAATGCATCAGTTAAACCTGATTCCTGCAAGGATGTAAGCAATTGCTTGCTAAGTTTTAATTTATCTAATGACACAATAATGATTTTATGGAATTTTTAACTTTTACACTGAAACTGTGTAAGTCATCTGGTAAAGAATGATAAAATTAACTATTTATCTCTTTCAATTGTATAATGGATCAAATTCGTAAGTGAAGTCCTGCTTGGATTGGCTGGAAGGGTATTAAGTAAAGCGATTGCTTCGTCTTTAATTTTATGCATTTTCTGGGTTGCATATATTAATCCACCTTTATCCTTCACAAAAGATATAACTTCTTTAACTTTTTTGGTGCTATCAGTTTGATTTTTAATAATATATATAATCCTTTTCTTTTCCCACCAACCAACCTGGTTCAATGCGTAGATAAGAGGCAAGGTCATTTTTTTTTCTTTGATATCAATTCCTAAAGGCTTACCAACTTCAACTTCTCCATAATCAAATAAATCATCTTTTATTTGAAATGCCACACCGGTAAGTTTACCAATTTGACCAACAGTTTCCAGTAGCTGTGGATTATTAGAGACCGAGGCTGCACCTACCTGGCAGCAGGATGCAATAAGAGAAGCTGTTTTTCGGTTTATAATATCAAAATATACATCTTCTGTAATATCCAGGCTCCTTGCCTTTTCCATTTGAAGTAGTTCACCTTCACTCATTTGCTGAACTGCATCATTTACTAATTTCAATAGGAAAAAATCACCGTTATCAACTGCAAGTTTCAATCCTTTTGAAAGCAGAAAGTCTCCTACCAAAACAGAAATTTTGTTTTTCCATAAGGCATTGATAGAGAAAAAATTACGCCTGTAAGCAGCTTCATCTACGACATCATCATGTACAAGTGTTGCTGTGTGAAGCAGTTCTATTAAAGCAGCTCCACGATAGGTTGATTCATTGACTTCACCCAACATTTTCGCTACCAGAAAAACAAACATTGGCCTAAGTTGCTTGCCTTTTCGGCGAACAATATAATGCATGATCTTATCTAAAAGCATTACGTTTGAACGCATGGAATCTTCAAACTTTTGTTCAAAGACCTCCATTTCAAGGTCAATCGGCGCTTTTATTTGGTCAATTGTCAAGTGGTGGGTAATCGTTATTATTAGAAAGGCGAAGTACGATTTTTATTCGCTCTTAGCAAAATGATATGGAGGAGTTTGATCAAATAAAAAAGGGCTGAATCTCTCCAGCCCTTTCATAATAATTGTATTTTTCTATTCGTAATAAATATTCATTTCTACCCTGCGGTTTTTCTTCCTGCAATCTTCAGATATATCAGGACAAACTGGCCTTGTCTCACCAAATCCATCAGTCCGGAATCTATTATCATTAATTCCCATCTCTTTCAAGTATTTCATAACAGATTGAGACCTTCTCCTTGATAAATCCAGATTGGTCATATCGTTTCCAACATCATCTGTATGACCTTCAAGGTAAAGTTTAGCTTTTTCGTCTTTGATTAATACTTTACCTAAATCATTAAGTGATGTGTAAGACTCTTGCATAATAATATCTTTACCAGATTCAAATAAAAGATTATCAAATGCATGCTGCAATGCTTTTTGTTGCTCAGCTGACATTTGAGGGCAACCTTTATTAGATTTCACACCTTTTGTCCTTGGACATAAATCCTGATGGTCAGGAACTCCATCTTCGTCAACATCTGTATCCGGGCAGCCACCAAACTGAATCGGTCCGTATTCATTCGGACATTTATCCTTAGCATCCACTAAACCATCCTTGTCTGTATCCGGGCAACCTTTGAATTGAGGTAGACCAGCTACTTCCGGACAATCATCGTCTTTATCCAAAATTCCATCAGAATCTTTGTCTCCATAAGGACACCCTTTATTATCTCTTGGACCAGGTTCATTTACACACATATCTTCATAATCAAACAGACCATCAAAATCAGTGTCAAAAGGACATCCAAAAGTGGTTACTTTCGTTCCTCTTGGCGTGCTGGGACATTTGTCCGTATAATCTTCTACTCCATCTCCATCAGTATCTTTCACAGAAGGTTTGTATTCATACGGCTCATGATGTGCATTTTTTGCTGCTTTTTTACCAGCTTTGTTTCTTTTGGAAGTTTGTCTGGGGTTCTGAGCAAATAATAGCGCAGGTAGTAAAAGTGCAAACAGAATAAGCTTTAGCTTCATAACTAAAATGAATTTGTATCAAAAATAGTATTTTGATTTAAAAATATAAGATTATATTGAATAAACCGAAAATCCCCGTTGAGCGGGGATTTTTGTTGTGAGTTTCGAGTTGTGAGTTGTGAGTAGATTTTGTATTGATAAACTGTAGAAGTCAATTCAACATTTATAACTCATTTCTCATAATTCATCATTATTTAAAATTAATTACAAAATTCTTCAAAAGCTGCTTTCAGGTTATCAGCAATCATTTCTGCCGGTCTGCCTTCTATATGGTGTCTTTCAATCATATGGACCAGCTCTCCGTCTTTAAACAATGCGATAGAGGGAGAAGATGGTGGATAAGGAAGCATGTGTTGTCTGGCTTTATCAACAGCAGCCTTGTCCATTCCGGCAAAAACTGTAACAAGCGAAGTTGGCTTGTTTGCAGAAGATTGAACTGCCATTTTCACAGCTGGTCTGGCATTTCTTGCAGCACATCCACAAACCGAATTTACTACAACTAATGCAGTACCTTTCATAGCCAGCACATTATCAACATCTTCCGGCGATTTACATTCTTTAAACCCAGCTAGAACAAGTTCTTCGCGCATCGGTTTTACCATTTCTTCTGGATACATCTTTCTTTAGTTAAGAGTTAATAATTAATAGTTAATAGTTTTCTAGACATCTCTATGATAACGTAACAATTCTAAATTTCCGGTAGTTCAGAATTCAGAATTCATCACTTATAATTCATCATGGGTTACATAAACCCCAATTCAAGCTTTGCCACTTCGCTCATCATTTCCTGTGAGTATGGTGGATCGAATGTTACTTCCACGTTTACTTCCCCTACTCCTTCTATCGCCTGAATTTTATTTTTGATCTCTTCGGGTAATGACTGCGCTGAAGGACAAGCAGGAGAGGTTAAGGTCATTAAAACAAAAACACTGTTTACCGGATAAACACTTACCTCATATATTAACCCGAGGTCAAATACGTTTACTGGTATTTCAGGATCGTAAACTGACTTAATAGCTTCTAAAGCACTTTCTTTTAATTCTTGTTCTGTCATATTATTGCGTTTTTGCCTGATAGGCCAAAGCGTAAAACTTCATTTGCTTCACCATAGATAACAATCCATTTGACCTGGTTTGTGCAAGGTGTTGGGTCATTCCTATTTTATCAATAAAATATAAATCTGTAGAAAATATGTCTTTTGCAGTTTGCCCTGATAATACCCTGATTAACATGCTAATGAGTCCTTTTACAATAATAGCATCGCTATCTGCTTCATAAACAACTTTGTCTCCTCTCAAATCAGAATGTAACCAAACATTTGATTGACAACCTTTTATTTTGTTCTCTTCAATTTTATATTTTTCATCAAGCAAAGGTAACTTTTTACCCATATCAATAATGTACTCATATTTATCGGTCCAGTCATCAAAGAGACCAAACTCCTCTATGATCTGATCTTGTACTTCATTTATACTTTTAATGGTATCGGTCACTACGTTATTTTAACATTTTTAAAGCCTTATGCAAAGCTGCAATAAACAAATCAATTTCTTCTTTGGTATTGTAAAGAGCAAACGAAGCCCGTGTAGTTCCTAAAATTCCAAACCGTTTCATTAAAGGCTGGGTACAATGATGACCCGTTCTAACAGCTATACCTTGCTGATCGAGAATTACGGCAAGATCTTGGTGATGTACACCATCAATAACAAAAGAAGCGACACTCACTTTTTCTCTGGCAGTACCTATAATTTTAAGTCCTTTAATTTCTGTCAATTGACCAGTGGCATAATCCAGTAATTCTAATTCATGATGTGCAATATTTGCCTTTCCTAAGTCCTGCACGTATTTGATTGCATGTTTTAAGGCTACAACATCTGCAATATTCGGAGTACCAGCCTCAAATTTATAAGGCAATTCATTGTAGGTCGTTTTCTCGAAAGTAACTTCCTTAATCATCTCTCCCCCACCCTGATATGGCGGAAGTTTTTCTAACCATTCTCTTTTACCATATAAAGCTCCAATTCCGGTGGGACCGTAAACTTTATGTGCAGAAAATACAAAGAAGTCACAATCTAAATCCTGAACATCAATTTCAAGATGTGAGGTTGACTGGGCTCCATCTAAAAGAACAGGTATTCCTAATTTATGAGCTTCTTTAATTATATTCTTAACAGGATTAATTGTTCCCAAAGCATTAGATGCATGAACTATAGAAACAATCTTTGTTTTGGAATTTAAAAGTTTTAAAAATTCTTCAAAAATAATTTCACCCTGATCATTAATAGGAATTACTTTTAATACTGCACCTGTAATCTCACATGCCATTTGCCAGGGAACAATGTTTGAATGGTGTTCCATTGCAGAAATCAGAATTTCATCGCCAGCCTTTAAAAATGCTTTTGCAAAACCGTTCGCAACCAGGTTTATTCCTTCAGTTACACCTTTTACAAAAATAATTTCGTCAGTTGATTCTGCATTTAGAAATTGTCTAATTACTTCTCTTGTAGCCTCATAACTTGCAGTTGCTCTTTCAGCCAGAGTATGTATACCTCTATGAATATTGGCATTGATATCCAAATAATATTGACCTATGGCTTCAATAACCTGCAATGGTTTTTGAGTTGTGGCAGCATTATCAAAATAAACCAAAGGCTTACCGTTAATTTCCTGGTGAAGAATTGGAAAATCATCACGTATGGTTTCAACAGGATAATTTTCTATTTGGGTAAGCATAAATCAGGTGGGTTACTACTTCTAACCACAAATTTACAAAAAATGTTCACCAAAATTGAAACACTTAGATCTCATTCTTTAAAACGATGGATGGTTAAAAATAATATGGGGATTTAAATTTCCTAAGCAATCTAGTTAAAATGAATAATAAAGTATTTCTATCCCAAAACCTTTTCTATCCGCTTTATTGTCCAGTCTATTTCCTTTTTTTTTATTATTAAAGGTGGGGCAAAACGAATTATGTTCTTTTGTGTTTCTTTTGCCAACACACCTTCTTTTACCAACCTTTCAGTAAAGGGTCGAGCATTACCAGTTTTTTCATTTAACTCGATTCCTATGAAAAGACCTTTCCCTCTAACCTCTTTTACTGTTTTAAGATTTAATAGCTTCAGTCTGTTTAGAAAATACATACCTAATTTTTCAGAGCGCATTGCCAACTCTTCTTCAATTATCACATCAATAGATTCGGATGCAATTGCGCAGGCAAGAGGGTTGCCACCAAATGTTGAACCATGGCTTCCTGGTTCAAAGGCAATATTCATTATTACATTATTTGCCAAAATTCCAGAAACAGGATAAATTCCACCTCCCAGAGCTTTCCCTATAATGACTATATCTGGTTTTACATTTTCATGCTGAAAGCAGAATAGTTTTCCTGTTCTTCCAAGGCCTGTCTGAATTTCATCAACTAAAAGAAGTACATTATTTATCCGGCAAATCTCTGCCACGTCTTTTAAATATCCTGGATATGGAATCTGTATACCTGCTTCACCCTGAATAGGTTCTAAAAGAAAAGCGACTGTATTTTTATTAATAGCCTTTTCTAATGCTTCTTTGTTTGAAAAAGGAATAGTTATAAAACCTGGAGTAAATGGACCATATCCTTTTCGGTTAGAAATATCGGAAGAAAAACCTATAATGGTGGTTGTCCGGCCATGAAAATTGTTATTACAAACTATAATTTCGGCTGTATCTGGTTCAATACCTTTTTTTAAATATCCCCACCTCCGTGCTGCTTTTATGGCTGTTTCAACTGCTTCAGCACCTGAATTCATCAAAAGAGCCTTGTCATAACCTGTAATTAAAGTTAGTTTTTTAAGGAATGGGGCCATTTGATCGTTGTAAAATCCCCGGGAAGTAAGGCTGACTTTTTTTAATTGTTTTTGAGCAGCTTTTACAATCCTGGGATGCAAATGACCTTGATTTATTGCAGAATAAGAAGAAAGCATATCGAGGTATTTTTTTCCTTCTATATCTTTTATCCAAACACCTTTGGCTGTGTGAATTACTACTGGCAGAGGATGGTAGTTATGGGCGCTTACTTTTTGTTCAAGTTCTATTATTAACTCAGATTGATTTGCCATAAACAAACATAGATTTAGTTACCCCGTTTAATTATGTGTACGGATTAGAATTATTTTGATGAAAGCCAGTGAGAAAATAATTGATATTATTGGTGTTCCCCATGATCTTGGAGCAAATATCCCAGGTTCAATTATGGGGCCTGACGCAATCAGGACTGCCGGTATCCATCAGAAACTAAGAGAAATAAATAAGATTACATTCGAAAAAGGAAATATAATTGTTCCGGATCGATTTAGTATTTCGGAGCAAGACTCACAATATCATTATTTAAAAGTAATTCATAAAGTTTGTCTTGACCTCAAATATTCATGTCTCTCTACTTTTCAGGACAACCATTTGCCTTTGGTATTGGGTGGCGACCATAGTATATCAATTGGCTCTATTGCTGCTACCTGCGAATATTATTCAGGAAAAAAAATAGGATTGTTATGGGTAGATACACACCCTGACTTCAATACTCCGGAAACATCTCATTCAGGAAATATTCATGGAATGCCTCTAAGCTTGCTTTTTGGAAAGGGTTATGCAAAACTGCTTGAATTGTTCAACAATCAAAAAACCGTATTGCCAGAAAATACTGTTTTAATAGGCTTAAGAGATATTGATGCAGAGGAAAAAAAATTGCTAAAGAAAAGTGGGGTAATTTTCTATACCATGCGTGATGTTGACGAAAAGGGTATCAGGAAAATTATGAAAGAAGTTTTTAAAACAAATTTTAAAACAATTGAAGGATTGCATCTTTCTTTTGATCTGGATGTGATGAACCCTGCGATGATGCCTGGAGTAAGTACACCGATCCAGGGAGGATTAACTTTGCGGGAGGCACATTTGATATTAGAACTGCTTCATGAAAATCAAAATATTATTGCGGCTGATTTTGTGGAATTAAATCCTTTTAATGATATACAAGGTCAATCTGCAATAGCAGCAAGCGAACTAATCTGTTCCTTGTTTGGGAAAACCATC
>JACMRH010000358.1 GCA_014376535.1 Cytophagales bacterium
AACTTTAATGCATTTTGCAGAGGATCCCCAACCTTATAATCTCATTCTTTTTAACTGTTCTCTAATTACTAAAGTAAGGAATCGAACGTTAATTAGATCTTGGTATCCTTAATTGAAGATCAATGACTTACAGAGAAATTTGCAAGTCTTTTTTGTTTTATTGCCATTGTATTTATTGCGCACAGTATAAAGATATTTTTTAGAGAACAAATTGTAATCATCACTTTTTCTTCACTTTTGTGCTTTAAGTTTTGAGTCAGCAAATATGAAACTGTTACTCGTCGGTGAAATTGAACCGAAGAATAAACTGGTGGCATTTCTGGGGTCGCAGTAGTAATTTAACTCCGGATTCACCTTGGTGTGGGTGTCCAAGTCTAATCCGCCAGCTAAAATCAGTGGCGGATTACCAGCAAGGGAACTGTTGAATGAAAGGCCATTTCTTCTGTTTTGCTGGTTTGCAATAATTTATCAAGGAAAGTCAATTCTGATGGAAACATGACAAGAACATCCGGTTTAAATTTTTCTACATATATTTCTAAACCTTTTATGATGTCGTTTTCTTCTTTTGTAGGGATTAATTCTATTGAAAAAGGTTGATCAGGATAAGATTCTTTTAGTTCTGATATAATATACTCAATGTTTTCTTTAGAAGGATCTACCCATTCCGGATAATTGGGAAGTACATGAAAAATCCTGATGGCCCAATCGAAATGATTTGCAAACTTAACAAGCACTTTCATTTCACTTTTTATCTCCCGCAGATCTGATGCATAAGATACCGATTTAATGAAATGAAGATTTACATTTTGTGGTATAGCGAGTATTGGCACCTTAGATTTTTCTATGCTATTTACTGTATTACTTCCTATCAGAACTTTGGCAATTCCGTTTGCACCTTTTGTACCCATTACTATCAAATCGGGCTTGTGCTTTCCGGTAGCCTTTTCTAAAGCCTCTTGAAAATTTGAGTTATCGGCCCAATCATATTCGAAATGCAAAAGTGGTAATTCATAACCATGTATCATTTTATTCACATGGTTTCTAAGATCCTGTACTTTTCCTTTTAATTTTTCCGGGTAAAGTTCCTTGTATAAATCATAAGGTGTGCTAGTAGGAATAAGTATTTCGCCCACCTGAAAAACCACTAACCTTACAGGCTTTTCAGAGGCAAGTTGCATAGCAAAGCGCAAAGCATGGTCTGCATTTGAAGAGTAATCGTTTGGAACTAGGACAGTTATCATATTGAAATATTTTGCTATCAGATTCTAAAAGGAATGTTAAAAATTCTAATCAAAACTGATTAAAAAAGAACATAAAAAATTATATAGAAACGGATTGATTTTACATATATCACACATTTGTAGGTAAATAAGGTGATCCTCTTCTTATGAAACGATTTTAATATTATTGTTTAGGCAAGAACCTAAAACTTCCTAAACGTGTGATATGTGTAAGTTAAAAGAGATTGGATGTAACTAATTCCGCCAGTATATTCTGTACTTCGTTTCAGCAAAAAACTAATTAAAGTCATCTTTTAAAAGATTATTGCATGACAATAATCATCTTTTGCCGTGCATACAGAAATTAATTTTATAAAAATTTATAAGTATGGAAATCGCTAAAAAAATTCTTGTACCAACTGACTTCTCTGAAACTGCGCACAATGCACTTCAGGCTACTTTGCTTCTATCTACTAAGCAAAAGGTAGAAATATTTTTGGTTCACTTTTACCATATACCGGTTCCGGTAGATATGATGGGGCAGCCTATGTTTGTAGAGGATGACGCAGAAGAAATGTCAGAAATGGCGGAGGATAAACTGGATGTACTTAGAAAAGAAATTAGTAATAAACACCCTGAAATTAAGGTCCATACACTTGCTATACAGGCTTTAATGGGGGATGCCTTGCCTGAGTTATGTAAGGACAGGGGAATTGACATGATTATTTGTGGAACAAAAGGTGCAGACTGGTTGGGCGAGCATCTCACAGGTACAAATACTACTTCTATTTTGGGAGGCATTGCCATTCCAATCTTGGTAGTACCAGAAAAATGCTCATTAAGCAGCATTCATAAAATCGTTTTTGCGACGGATTTTCAATTTGCAGACATTACTGTTTTAACAGCTTTAGCTTCTCTGGCCAAGCCGTTTTCAGCCATTATTGAAGTGGTTCACATGTCAGAATCATCTGCAAAAGATCAGGATACTTTTGATTGGATGGAAGAAATTGGTCGTCAACGTGTAAAATACCCAACCATTACATATCAGAACACTGTTAGCATAAAACCTACTTATCATATATTAAATGAGTATCTGGAAAAACAAGGTGCCAATCTTTTAGTACTGACCACCACAGGAAAGAACTTTTTCCAAAGGACTTTCTCTGGAAGCCTGACATGGGAAATGGCATGTCATTCGACCACGCCACTTTTAATTTATCACATACAGGACAACAAACTGGGCTAGATCATGAATGAATATACAAAGTTTCTAAAAGAGATTGACAACAGCCAGGTAGCAATTGTAGGTGGTAAAAACGCTTCTCTGGGAGAAATGTACCAGAAATTGAGTGATAAAGGAATTAACATTCCAAATGGTTTTGCAGTAACGGCAAAAGGTTATTGGGAATATCTTAAATCGAATAATATATATGACAAACTTCAAGCTACTTTAGAAAAACTTGATGTTAAAGATTTTACAAACTTACCTGAAGTAGGGGATGCTTGCAGAAATCTTATTTTAGGTGGATCAGTACCAGAAGATTTGGGTACTGCTATTATTTCCGCCTATAAAACCCTGGAAGCAGAACATAAGGGGCCACTTGAATTAGCAGTAAGGAGCAGTGCCACAGCTGAAGATTTGCCAACAGCAAGTTTTGCGGGCCAGCAGGAATCGTATCTTAATATTGAAGAAAAAGATTTACTGGCATGCGTCATCAAATGCTATGCTTCCTTGTTCACCAACCGGGCGATCCATTACCGACATATAAATGGATTTCAGCATATGAAGGTGGCATTGTCCATTTGTGTACAGCAGATGGTTCGATCAGATCTGGCCTCCTCGGGGGTCGGTTTCACTATCGATCCCGAAAGTGGTTTCAAAAATGTGGTGTACATAACAGGTAGTTGGGGACTGGGAGAAAATGTGGTGCAGGGAGCTGTGAACCCGGATGAATTCTATTTGTTCAAACCAAATTTAAAAAATGGTAAAAAACCAATTCTTTCTAAAAAGGTGGGGGACAAAGCTATAACCATGATTTATGCCCCTAAAACAGATGATAAGGTAACCACAATTAATATTGATACTGCGGTAGAACACCGGAAAGCATTTGTACTGACTAATGATGAATTAATAAAGCTTGCCAAATGGTTCGTGGTTATTGAGGATCATTATGGCAGGGCCATGGACATTGAGTGGGCAAAAGACGGTAAAAGCAATGAAATGTACATTGTGCAGGCAAGACCTGAAACGGTACATTCCAAAAAAGATAAAAAGACAAGCAGAACAGAATATCAGATCAGAGATAAAACTGAGGTATTTGTAAGTGGTGTTGCAGTCGGTGATAGAATTACCAGTGGTGTTGCGCGTGTTTTAGCTTCTCCGGCCGAGTCAGATAAATTGCAAAAAGGCGAAATACTTGTTACAGGCATCACAAATCCAGATTGGGACCCAATCTTAAAAAGGGCGGCAGCCATTATTACAGACAAAGGCGGAAGAACAAGTCACGCCGCCATTGTTGCGCGTGAGGCAGGAGCTATTGCAGTCGTGGGGACCAATGACGCTACTCAAAAAATTAAGGATGGAGACATCATTACAGTTAGCTGCGCTGAAGGCAAAACAGGAAATATTTACAAAGGCAAAATAGCCTGGGATGAAAAACAAATAGATTATAGCAACCTGGCCATACCACGTACAGCACCCATGTTTATTTTGGGAGATCCTGGAAATGCTTATGAACTGGCACAGCTTCCGAACAAAGGTGTAGGGCTGATGCGCATGGAATTCGTGATCACCAATACCATAAAAGTCCACCCTATGGCGTTGGTGGATTTTGATAAATTAAAAGATGACGCTGTAAAAAAGCAGATCTCCGAAATTACTTACGGATATGAAAATAAGGAAGCATTCTTCGTAGATCAGCTTTCTCAGGCCATAGGAACCACAGCTGCAGCGTTTTACCCGAACGATGTAATTGTGAGAATGAGCGATTTTAAAACAAACGAATACGCTAACCTGCTTGGTGGAACCGATTTTGAGCCCAAAGAAGAAAATCCCATGATCGGATTTCGTGGGGCTTCCCGCTATTACAATGACCGGTATATAAAAGCTTTCAAATTAGAATGTGATGCTTTAAAAGTGGTTCGCGAGGAAATGGGCTTTCAGAATGTGAAAATCATGATCCCTTTTTGCAGGACGATTGAAGAAGGGCAAAAAGTATTGGATTTAATGAAAAGTTACGGTTTGATTCAAGGCAAAGATGGTTTGGAAGTTTATGTCATGTGCGAAATACCAAGCAATATTATTCTCGCGGAAGAGTTTGCGGATTTATTCGACGGGTTTTCTATAGGATCTAATGACCTTACACAATTAACATTAGGCATTGACAGAGATTCAACTTTGGTTTCTAATCTTTTTGATGAAAACAATGAAGCGGTAAAACGTTCCATTAAATCTGTAATAGAAAGAGTGAAGGCCAAAGGCAAAAAGATTGGCATTTGCGGACAAGGACCAAGCGATTCCCTGGAATTTGCCAGGTTTCTTGTAGAAGCTAAAATTGACAGCATTTCATTCAACCCGGATGCCTATCTGAAAGGCCTGGAAAACATTTTGAAAGCCGAGGAAAAGAAAAAGGAGCCATTGGTACTGGCATGATCGGATTTTTGTTTTGCAGATAAAAATTATGTAGCCATTAAATCTCAAGCTTATGAAAATCTCTGCAAATAATTTTAATATAAAAGGTTTAACAGAAGCACAGGTTTTAGCTGCAAGGGAAAAACATGGATATAACCGACTGGAATACAAAAATGAAAGTGGGTTTTTTATAGGGCTTAAAAGCCTGATAAAAGATCCAATGGTCATTTTGCTTTTAGTGGCGTCATCTATTTATTTTTTTAGTGGAAATATTGAAAACGGTATTTTTCTTTCCTTAGCTATCTTTTTGGTTTCGTTTATTTCCCTTTATCAGAATTCTAGGAGCCGGAACGCACTATCTAAATTAAAAAACGTTACACAGCCGCATTGTAAAGTAATCCGGAATGGAAACTTGGAAGAAATATCCAGTGAAGAATTAGTGGTAGGGGATAGTTTGATGATAGAAGAGGGTACTTCTATCACAGCTGATGGGATAATTGTTCATTCTAACGATTTTTCCGTGAACGAATCAATCCTAACCGGGGAATCTTTGGCAGTTTACAAGGATCTGACAAAAGAAGACAATAAAGTTTATCAGGGAACTACAGTCAACAGTGGTTTGGCGATTGCTACCATTACCAGAATTGGCAATCAAACCAGGTTAGGGAAAATCGGTAAAAGCCTGGAAAACATTAAGGAAGAAAAAACACCTTTAGAATTGCAGATTGGAAATTTTGTGAAACTAATGGTGCTGGCTGGTGCTGTAGTTTTTCTATTTGTTTGGGCTATCAATTTCTTCCAATCATACAACGTGCTGGATAGTTTGCTTAAAGCCCTTACGCTTGCCATGAGCATTTTGCCTGAAGAAATTCCCGTTGCTTTTGCCACATTTATGGCCTTAGGTGCATGGCGCATGATGAAAATGGGCATTCTTGTTAAGCAAATGAAAACCGTGGAAACATTGGGAAGTGCC
>JACMRH010000359.1 GCA_014376535.1 Cytophagales bacterium
AACCGTCAACAGGCAGCAATTCCTGAAAAATCAAAGGTTTTGTTTAATACTATCGGAACTGCCCCAGGACTTTGGATTGAAAAGGACAAGAAAGTGTTCATTGCACTTCCTGGAGTACCATACGAAATGAAGGAAATCATGAAATCATCAGGGCTTCCGGAATTGAAAAGGTATTTCAATCCTCCCATCATTCTCCATAAAGTTATCAGGACTATTGGTTTGGGAGAATCTTTTTTGGCAGAGGCTATCAAAGACTGGGAAGCAGCTTTGCCTGAACACATAAAATTAGCATATCTGCCTTCATTAGGCATGGTAAAACTACGACTAACTGCAAAAGGTGAAAATGAAAATCAATTGGTTAATGAATTAAATTACCAATCAAAGGAGGTGCATAAGTTAATAGGCAAACACATTTATGGTGAAGGTAACCTTGAAATAGAGCAGGCAATTGGGAATCTCCTCCTGGAAAAGAAACTCACATTATCAACAGCCGAAAGTTGTACCGGGGGAAATATAGGAAGTTTATTAACTTCAGTACCAGGTAGTTCTGCCTATTTCAAAGGGTCTATTATAGCTTACCATAACGATGTCAAAATTGAGCAACTAAAAGTTCAAACCTCCACTTTGCAGGACTTTGGTGCAGTATCTGAGCAAACTGTTCTTGAAATGGCCAGGAATGTTAGAGAGATTATAGGTACTGACATTGGAATTGCTGTTTCAGGTGTTGCAGGCCCCGGTGGTGGTACAGAAGAAAAACCAGTTGGCACTGTCTGGATTGCGTATTCTGACCATTCCAAAACAATTGCTAAAAAGTTGCTTCTTACTAAAGACAGAGGCCTGAATATCAAGCTTACTACTGTGATTGCTTTAAATTTTATCAGAGAAAATCTACAACTGGAAAATTAAACCAATTCAGGTAAAGCCTACAAATTTTTGTTTTTTAATAAGTCTCTTATATCCGTCAATAACATTTCTTGGGTTGTTGGTGTGACTGGCAATGTTGGAAGTGCGGCTTCTTTTCTTTTTAGTCTGTTTATAGCCTGCACCATTAAAAAAATGATGAAGGCCAGAATGATAAAATTGATGCTCACAGTAATAAAATTTCCCCAGGCAAAAACAGGTCCCAGTTTTTTGGCTTCAACTAATGTCATTTTCTGTGATTGAGCAAGTCTGGTAGCCTTGTTTAATCCCAGATATAGATTTGAAAAATCACTATTCCCAAACATGCCCACAATTGGCATAATCAGGTCATTAACCACAGAATCGACAATTTTATGAAATGCCCCACCAATGATAACCCCAATAGCGAGGTCCATTACATTTCCTTTGATGGCAAACTCTTTAAATTCTTTAAGAATACTCATTTTATTTAAATTAGAGATTAACAATTAAGTTATAATAATTTTTATTTACAAAAGGTAGAATTACTTTTGATTTTATTTATGTTGAAAAAACTTTTATACATAGTGTTTGTATTACTTTCCTGGAGCGTTACTGCTCAGAGAAAATATGAAGCTTTTGATGTAATTAATGAAAGCCTGATAGTGCCGCCAAATGGAATATTTTTAAGCGACAATATCTTTATGGACGATTCTGAAGTAATGAACAGCCATTACCTTGAATATCTTCATTTTCTGGCCCAGGATTCTTCAGACGAAGCAATTATAAAAGCTTACCCTGATACAGCAATTTTTGGCAAAAGGCACCTGAATGATTTTTTAAAAATCAGGAAGGAATATTACAAAAAGCAAGGAAAAAAGCGCAAACCTGTATCCCTGCTTTTTCATGACGAATTAGTTCATCCTCCTTCATCAAAACACCATTGGTACAATTACTTTTCTTACCGGGAAACTCGTCATTTCCCAGTTGTAGGAATAGATTATCAGCAGGCTGTATCTTATTGTAAATGGCGTTCCGATTTTGTGAGCAATTATTTTAATGACGTCTTAAAAAAGAAGTCTAAATACAAAGCATTTAAAGACAAAGTGGTAAGATTTGAATTTTTTCTTCCAACAGAAGCAGAATGGGAAAGCGCTGCTTTCGCTAACGGTGATCCTAGGAACTCTCATTTTGGGCTAAATGAAGCACCTGCTGATAGCTCAGTCTATTTTAATATCAAATTCACAGATAATCAAAAATATAAAAATAAGATTCAGCCTGAATACATTTATTCTCACACACCAAATTCATCTGGCTTCTATAATTTGATAGGCAATGTGAGTGAAATCACAGTTATAAAGGGAATTAGCAAAGGTGGAGGGTTTATTCATACTGCTGTTCAATGTAATCCTAAAAACCACATTTCTTATTCTAAGCCACAAAAATGGCTTGGGTTCAGGTGTGTATGCAAAGTATTAGTTACACCAATTCAGAATTGATGAAAATACTCATACAATTCCTGGCAATGGGCTTTGCTCTGTTTGTTTTTACCACTTGCAACAAGGTAAAAGATAAGGTTAATTCTGAAAAACCCTTCCTGCTGTTTTTTGCCGACAAATCCGGTATTCTTAAAGATACTTGCTTTGATAAAGTTTACGGTATTGGAAGCACTAATCTTGTACCGTGTACAATTGGCCTTCAGGGAATTGAATTGCCGTTAAACATAAACAGTGAAACCTGTTTTTTCGTGTTTGTAAAGAATACTATAAAGGATACTGTTACAATAAGCTATAAAAAATTCTATCGTCTTGCATCAACCGAGTATGTTGTGAACTATATGCTTAGAGAATTGCCAAAAAGTAGTTCTGACTCAATCAATAATCAATGCATATCTCAGCTTAATGATGTCTGCAATGCTAATCCAGGGATGTATGCAATTGTATATCATAAGTCAAAAAAAGGGATAAAATAATCCGGGAGCATATGAGATTGCATAGCCAAACATACAGAATTGTATTAAAATATTTAATCATATTTTTTCTATTAAATGCTAAAACTTCTACCGCCCAATTTGTAAGCCAATGGAGCCTTGATGCCCTAAGAATTGGTATCGATCCGATAAAATCCTGGTCTATGCTCTCGCACGCTGACAAACATATGGACAGGCCGGTATATTTTAACCATACAGAAGGATTTGTGGAATTTCTTGTTCATCAAAGAACCAGTATTGTTTTCGAAGCAGGGTATAGCAACTCAAATTGGAATCTATTTAAGAACACTCTTTTCTACAATAGTAGCGGTACATATTATAGGTTAGGGTTTGATTTCAATGTATCTGAACCTGACCCAAATTATGAAGTTGACCTTGGATGGAGAATAGGCGTTAATTCCTTTAAAGAGAAAGCAAGATTGGCACTACACGGAGACTACTGGAACCAAAATGTAGATGAACACCCACTATCATCTCAGGGAAGTACTTATTGGGGGGAAGTGGTGCTCGACATTAAATACAGGGTTTTTAAAAATTCTGAAAATAAATATTTAAAGAACTTATGGTTCAATACTTCTTTTCGGTTCCGCTTCAAACAAAACGACTTAAAGGCTGAGGTTCAGCATCAATATTATATGTTACCTGGTTATGGGTTCAATAGTCGATATTTTGGAGGTATTAATTTCGGTTTGAGTTATTTTCTAAAAATCAGGGAAAGAAAAATATATACTATTCATCACTTACACGACAATAAAGTTCTTCTTCATCACAGATAAATTTGCTTCTACTTTAATTTTGGGGGTCATTGTAAGCTAGAATTAAATAGTACAAGCAATTTTATTTTGCAAAGTAATATTTATGTAAGTTTTAAGTCCAAAGTCAACCATTTTTTAAATCATCCGTATCTAATACAAAGTTCGTATCATAAACTAAAAATCTCCACAGTTATGGGATACACAGCAAAACAAATCAACGTTGGTGACCAGGTTTTTTTTAATTCAACACAAAGGTTAAGCAATCACGATTTATTCTGGAAAGT
>JACMRH010000360.1 GCA_014376535.1 Cytophagales bacterium
ATACGGGGTCACTTAGTCAAGGTTGCAACTCAAAAGCCTAAAATCTTACGTTTTCTGTTTTTTCTTTTTTGCAGCTGGAAATAAGATATTATTGAGTATCAAGCGGTATCCGGCAGAGTTTGGATGAAGGTTTAAGTCAGTGGGGTCCTCAGTTACAAAGTGCTCATAATCTTCCGGGTCATGGCCACCGTAAAAAGTCCAGGTCCCTTTACCAAAAGTTCCGTGAATATATTTTGCTTCTCCCTGGGTTTTGTTTTCACCCATCACAATAACTTCGTTTTTGATGAGGTTTTTGCTAAAAGCTGTAGTTTGCCCCATAAATCCCTTCACAGAGGACAAATGACATTGTGAAAGCATGCACGGAATAGGGTCCCACTTTGCTGAAAAGGTGAAGAGAGAAAAATAATCATTTTTTTCTTCAACTTTTTTAGGCTGGTTGTTCGGTCTGCTATCTATGTTAGAAAACTCGTATTCAAAAGGATTGGTTATAAGCTTAAAATTTTTAAAGGCAAAGGACTGGTTATAATCCAGCTTACTTTGTGCTGAAGGATCAGCAGCATCGCCATCAAACATCGTTTCACAAATGTCAGTTCCTGATGCTGAGAGTGCTATATCGTAAGTGTCTGTGGCTGAACACATGGCAAAGAGAAAACCTCCTCCGGCAACAAATTCTTTTATTTTTTGTGCAGCGGCAAGTTTAAGTTTAGATACTTTATTCATCCCATATTTTTGGGCGGATGCTTCGTACTCTGCTTGTTGTTGTCTATACCAGGCATGGTCTCTGTACATGGCGTAGAACTTCCCATACTGGCCTGTGAAATCTTCGTGGTGAAGGTGTAGCCAATCGTATTTGGGCAAGTCACCATTAATTACTTCATCATCATAAACAAGTGTGTAAGGAATTTCAGCGTAGGTAAGGGCGAGAGTAACAGCATCGTCCCAGGGCAATTTTGTTTTTGGTGAATAAACTGCAATTTTAGGCGGTTTCTCCAATTTCATTACATCCATGTTCACATCAAGCCCGGCGATTTCTTCCCTGATTTGCGCGGCTTTGGAATCTGGGATAAGGTCAAAACTTACCCCGCGGATTTGCAATTCATTTTCTAAGGCAGCAGAATGCTGGCTCATAAAACTACCCCCACGGTAATTCAATAACCATTCCAGCTCTATATTCCTTTGTAAAACCCAATAAGCTACCCCATAAGCCTTCAAATGGTTTTGCTGCTGATCGTCCATCGGGACAAGCAAAAAAGACGCAAATGACCTTAAAGAGAAGGTTGCAAAAAGAAAAGCAAGGATAAAATTCTTCATATTCAAATATACAAAGAGGATTTTTGGATTTTCAGTTCGGTAGAACTATACTTTTTTAGGAGGAAGATCGAATGCAACAGCGTTATGATCTAAATGGCCCTTATGTGCCCCATCGCAAAATGGTTTGTTTTGTGACAATCCACACCTGCAAAGGGAAACAAGCTCGCGGCCACCTAATCCATAAGAATTTCCGTTTGCATCTACTATCTCAAAATCTCCTTCAACACGAAGGGATCCGTTATTGTTTACTGTTAATTTAACTGAGGCCATAATCAATTTTCGGTAAATCTATTCATTTATTACCTTATCTTAATATTTGAACTGTCCCTTTATAATTTTTAGAATATTCTACATCCTCAATTTCATAAAAATATAATCCGTCCGGAACTCCTTCTGCATTCCAATCTGATTTATAATGTTCTTCTTTAAAAATTACATCTCCCCATCTGGAGTGGATTTTAATTTTAAATTGTCTTACTTCATCTGTTATGATCCGGAAAAGATCATTCACACCATCATTATTTGGGGTAAAAACATTCGGAATTGACAGAATTGAGCAATCCTTTAAGGATACTTGAATTGTGTCTGAAACCTGGTAACATTTATTAGAAACTTTTACAGAATAAATACCAGGGACTTTTACATCAATACTTCTTTCTTTGGAACCATTGCTCCATGTAATACCTTCATTTTTAACATCTACCCTCAATTCAAATTCGTTTAGTGAGCAAATCAAAGTGTCCGGACCTAAATTAAATGGTTCCATGGATTTTATGTTTTTGATTTCTAAAGTATCTTTCACACTGCAGCCTTCTGGGCTAAGTGCAGATAACCGGTGAATTCCTGGAACAAAAGTCTTCAATTCATTTCCTGTCTGGCCGTTGCTCCAGAGATAATTTGAGTAACCGGAAATAGCTATTACTGAAATATTTTCATTTGGACATTTCAATAAAGTTTCTTCGGTTAGAAGCTGGTTCTTCCTGTAGTTATATTTTTTGACCAGAATAGTATCACTCACTATACCACAACCGTAATTCGCATTTATTATATAAGTGCCTGACTTATTAACTTTTAAAATCCTATTTGTATCACCTGTATTCCAGATATAGCTTTTAAAACCAAGTGTTGGAATTAGAGATAATTCATTTGCACATATTGTTGTATCTGCACCTAAATTTATTTGTTTTAAATTTGGACTTGCTCGTTTTAGAAGTAAATCAGTTATACTGTAAATAGCAGTATAATGTAATTGATTAACCTTCATAGAATCTACTAAAATTTCCGTAGAGTCATTTGATTTAAAATTCCCTAGTATAAAATATTTTTCTCCTCCTTTGGCAATAAAATTGCCCTCTATAAAATTGTGATTTTTATAAAACCAATTGCTATTTTTATTTTGGATACTAGGCTTTATATCGGAAATCAAGCTATTGTAATTCTCATAGAAAACTGAATCTTGGATAAATGCGACGCCAAATGAATTAATTATTGGTACACTGGTATAAAACTTATCTACTTGAACTTTAAAATAATATTCACAACCAGAAACAAGAGGAGAGTTTAATTTTCCTTGTATGTAATCTCTACCCTCATCAATATTTGAATACAAATTCATTGTTAAACTAGCATTGCCGTCTTTTGGTAAAAGAATTCTATCAGCACGGGAATTATGAACAAAGGCATTAGGGAAGATCGGATTACTTGAAAAACAGTAAGCATCAAAACTCCCATTAATAAAGAAGTTAATACTTCTCGGTAATGGTATTGAAAATGAATAATTTGAGAACTCACCCAAATTAGTAAAATATTTATTTTCATTTTTTGTATATGAAGGTGTTTCACAATCAATTAATTTAAAATCAAGACCCTTAAAAAACCAACACCAGTTCATATCCTTTAAATGTGGATTGATGATGAGGTTTTCCTGAGCATGCCCTTGAAATTTGAGGCTGATAATCAGAATAAAAATTAAATAGTTTCTCATTAGTTGAATAAAAAAATTTGAATGCGGAAATCTCTTCCTAAACGTTCAAATTGAAAATTTATTTTCCTGAAATTAAAACCTTATAGGTCATGGGTTTAATTCAATCTTTTAGCTGTAATATCACACATTTAATATTAAGATATTCAATACAATTGAATTAGCATATGATACTGGACCACTGCTTAAAATAGTTTTAGGAAGTTTGAAGTAATTTAATCGTATGCAACGACTTACACCGCTCCCCAGCTTTCCCGGTCCAAACTCCTGTATTGAATAGCTTCAGCAAGATGTTCTACTTTAATTTCCTCGCTGGCAGCAAGGTCTGCGATTGTTCTTGAGACCTTTAAAATACGGTCATAGGCGCGGGCCGAGAGTCCAAGTCTTTCCATAGCAGTTTTGATCAGGATTTTACCGGCTTCATTGATCTGACAAACCTTCTTTACCATTTCACTCGGCATCATCGCATTGGAGTAAATCTGCGATCCCTGGAACCTGACTAACTGGATTTCCCTAGCTTTTACTACTCTTTCACGAATAATTTCGCTCGTTTCAGGAACTCTGTTTGAAGTCATTTGATCGAACGAAACCGGGGTTACTTCTACATGCAAATCAATACGGTCCAATAAAGGGCCGCTGATTTTGTTTAAATATCTTTGAACTGCCCCGGGTGGA
>JACMRH010000361.1 GCA_014376535.1 Cytophagales bacterium
CATCTGATACAGGCGCTACAGGTTTTGTTTATTTAGGAACAGACAATCTAACTCCTCTTATTTTTGCAACAAATGGGCAACAACGAATGAAAATTGCCAGATCTGGTAATGTAGGAATAGGTACAACAAAGCCAACAGCAACTTTACATGTGGAAGGAAAATCCAGTCCAACCCTTTATGTCAACAGTTTATCAACTGATACAAATGGTATAGGAATTTCTGTCCAATCTGATAATTCTGCCAGCTTGAGCAGAAAGGGCGGTGTGTTTCAGGCATTAAACGGTGTTCAGACTAATTACGGTATTTCTTCGATTGCATCAGGTGGTCAGAAATCTTATGGAATTCGAGGACATGGAAATAGTGGGGCCAAAGAAAACTATGGGGTTTACGCGATTGGGGAAGGAGGACAATATGCTTATGGTATTTACGCAACTGCATTAGGTGGCAGTGGCCAAAATTTTGCAGGGTATTTCGAAGGTAATGTTTATACATCTAGTGATCAGCAAATAATGGGTTCTGTAGGAATAGGTATTGCTCCCACCTCCGTAAAATTAGATATAAAATCTCTTTCATCTCCTGCCGTTCGGATTCAGGATGGCACCCAAGGATTAGATAAAGTTTTAGTTTCCGATGCCAATGGCAATGCTCATTGGGATGTTGTAAAGTCAACAGTTAAATTTTCAAAAATAGAAAATTTGAACTTAATCAGCACAACTGCTACAAATATATTCAGTAAACTCAGCGATTTTTTAACATTTACAAAACTAAATACAGCTACTTTTCTTGAAATAAACCTAAATTCTAATGCTTCAAGTGGCACGTTCTCCGGGGGAACTTATGCTGTTCAGTTTGAAATAAGGATAGATAATGTTGCATTAAATGTGGTGCCAGCTATTGCGACTATACGCCAAAGTAATAAGGAAGAATTCATTGGTTTGTATGGGGTTTATATAGGTCCGGCCGGCACTCATACTTTAAGTGTTTGGGTTAAGGCTTTTTCTCCAGGAGGAACATCAACCGGGGTTCTTCTCGATTCTGGAGGATTTAATGGTTCTATATCGGTAAAGGAAACTTGGTAACCTTAAATTTTTTCTAGTTCTTTGATGATTGGAGATCATGCAAAATCAGAAGAAATATTAAAAAATTCTTTGGTAATAAAACAATTTAAGATCTGAAAATTTAATTATCTAAAACACAAATTTCAATCACAATTGGTAGTTTTTAATTGGTAAAGCCATTAAGCAGTACTTAATAAGAGAAGTTGTAATTCTTATCAAAATTAAGCAATTAAAAGGTTTTACTGTTAATTGATGTTGATTTTATGAATTTTCCAAATTCAAAATGTGATTAAATATACTTTACTGTTTGGAATTCTCTTTTTTCGTTTGTGCTTCCAAACATTCTCACAACAAGGCCTTATTTCTACCGGGGCGAGTATTAATTTGCCTGGTGGCCAAATTAGTTATTCTGTCGGTCAATCAGCCCAATCATTTAACAGCAGTAAGGTAGGAACCGCGGCAGAAGGAATTCAGCGTGCTGCGGAAACATTTGTTATCACTTCTCTAGAAGACTTGGAAAACACATTATTATTAAATGTTTATCCAAATCCGGCAAAAGATTATGTTATCCTGGAGTTTTTTGAACACAATGTGAAGGACCTGTTTATTGAATTGATCGATGTAAATGGAAAAGTCATATTGAGTTCCTTTCCGGCAGAAAAGACTTCCAAAATTAATTTAAAAGAGCAAAAGGAAGATACCTATTTAATCAATATTTATTAGTCAAATAAAAAAATAAAAATTATTAAAATAATTAAAGCCAACTAAAATTAAAAAAGTAATAGTATTATGTTATTTAGTATTAATGGCACTTTTAATTGCTGCCCAAGCACCAGTTTTGGTCGGATATCAAGCTGTAGTTCGGGATGTTTCAGGTGTACTTATTAAAAATACAGTTGTTAGTGTCCGTATTTCTATCTTATTCCAAAGTGTTCAAGGTACCCCACTTTACATTTAAACCCACAATCCAATGACAAATATAAATGGTTTGTTTACTATAAATATTGGATCTGGAAGTAGTGATGTTGGTGATTTTGGTAGCATTGATTGGAGTTCCGGCCTCTATTTTCTCAAAACTAAAATAGATTTGGCAGGCGGAACAAGCTATAAAATTTCAGGAGTTAGTCAGTTAATAAGTGTTCCTTGCTCATTGTATGCAAATCAAACACCTTCCATTATTCCCCTATACACTCAAACCGATGTTACCAAACTTCAAAATCCTAAGCAAGGTCTACAGGTGTACAACACTACTACAAATAAACTTATAATTTATGTCGGCGACACATGGAGGGAATTAAATACTACTTTCTGTGATGCTTGTGGAAATGGCGTATTATCTGACTGTGAAGAATGTGATGATGGTAATAATGTTTCACAAGACGGTTGTAACTTCATTTGTAAAGTGGAGGACTTTATGGAACCTAACAATTCGTTCGATCAAGCAGTAAATTTAATTCTGGCAGGTTCTGATAAAATTACCACCACATTCATTGGGACAGATATAGATTTCTTTAAATTTTCTTTGGCAGCAGGAAAAACAATAACCTTTACTGAAAATGGAAATCTGGTAATGATGTCACTTTATGACTTAAACAAAAATATAGTAATTGGGTCGGCTCAGGGAATGATTTCTGTTAAGAACTTTTCATCAACAAGTAGTATTTATTACTTGTCTTTAAATCCTGTTAATACAGCGAAGCCTTTCGTTTTAAAAGTACCTTAATTGGTTACTCCATAAAATCAAATTCATTACCAGGGACAAAACTGGCTGTCTCAAAAGGAACAGTCTATAGTTTTTTAGGTGTAATTATTTTATAAATAGTGGCACATCCTGTAGATCCTTTCATTCCAGTCACAAAACATAATCGAGGTTTAGAAATATTCTACTTGAAGGTTTTCAAATTTAGAAATAGAAACAGGATTATTATACAAAACCTATAATGGAGGAAAATCAAAGCATGAAAAGGCTTTTTCACTTCTCTAGCCAATAATTTGTAAGTCAAAAGCGATAAGAAGTAAAATCCTCAAATTTTACAAATCTGCAGACTTTCTACTTCTTGAAAGAATCTTATACGTTAAGAACTGCTCCATTTTTTATAAATTGTCTCCTCCTGGTGGTAATATTACAATAAAGATTGGTGTACAGGATCGGTTATATTTAAACAAGTTTTAAATTATTAATGTCAAGGTCCCTTTAGTAACCAATCTTTGCTGAAATTTTTACCCCATTAAGAAAACTTTAACGTTTTCTTTCCATGGTCAACGATATAAATGTTATAAGCTACTTTTACTGTATGAATGAGGCACATACAATACCTTATTAATTCCCGGATATTTATTAACTTTTAGACTACTTTTACTTAAGCTAAACAACATTGGCTATTGATTGATAATATTTCTAATTCATTAATTGTATCCAAATAATATCTCTAAAATATAATTTTAAAATTCTTTATGAACATCAAAACTCTTCAGCAGGACGCTATCCTACTGCTTAGAAATCTGATAAGCACGGAATCCTTTTCACGACAGGAAGATAAAACTGCTACATTAATTCATTCTTTTTTTACTGACAGGCATGTCCCTGCTTTCAGACACAAGAACAACGTTTGGGCTAATAATAAATTTTACGATGAAACTAAGCCTACAATTCTGCTTAATTCTCATCACGATACAGTAAAACCAAATCCTGGTTATACCCTCAATCCTTTTGAGCCAATGATAAAAGATGGGAAACTTTATGGTCTGGGAAGTAATGACGCAGGTGGATGTTTAGTGTCGTTAATAGCAGCATTTTTATATTTTTATGATAAACCAGGACTTAAATACAATTTTGTCCTAGCTGCTTCTGCTGAAGAAGAAGTTTCAGGGTTTGATGGTCTTGAATTAATTTATTCTAAATTAGGACCTATAGACTTTGCTATTGTCGGTGAGCCAACCATGATGAACATAGCAATTGCCGAAAAAGGCTTAATGGTGCTCGACTGTATAGCTAAAGGAAAAGCAGGACATGCAGCAAGGGAAGAAGGAGATAATGCCATCTATAAAGCAGTAAAAGATATTACCTGGATACAAAATTTTAAATTTGAAAAGGTTTCTGATCATTTGGGGCCTATAAAAATGTCAGTTACTATCATAAATGCAGGCACGCAACATAATGTAGTTCCTGAGAACTGTACCTTTACAATAGATGTAAGGTTGACAGATTCTTATTCAATGGAAGAGGTTCTTGCAACTATTCAAAAAAACATTTCATCAGAAGTAAAGCCAAGGTCATTTAGGTTAAGACCATCTTTCATAGATATAAACCATCCCTTAGTTGTTGCAGCGAAGAAAAACGGGGCAGAAACATATGGCTCTCCAACTACCAGTGATCAGGCATTAATTCCTGCACCAAGTGTAAAAATGGGTCCGGGCGAATCAGGACGCTCTCATACAGCAGATGAATTCATCTACCTGGAAGAAATTGAAAAAGGAATTGAAACATACATCAATATATTGAGCGAGCTTGTCTAAGGCATGCTTCACATATTAATTAAAATGTGAGCCAATTAGGCTCGCATTTTAATACTCGTCCTCGTTAAACAGGAAATCTTCTTTTGAAGGATAATCCGGCCAGATTTCTTCAATACTTTCATAAGGCTGACCATCATCTTCAAGTTCTTCCAG
>JACMRH010000362.1 GCA_014376535.1 Cytophagales bacterium
AGGTGTACCTGCAACAGCTCCATACAATGTAGATGAAGAAGCATCAGGAATTCTTGATATGGAAGATATTTTAGGAGCTGGAAACTTTATCATGGTTGACCAGTCTCACTATGCTATTCCAGGTGAACTCGTTGAAGGTGGACAATTCTTGAAACTTTACAACCCTGAGACTTACAAATCTTCACAAATCATCACATTTATTGAAGATACAGATCAAACTGAGTCTATTGCAGGATTTACTTTATATCCTAACCCTGCAAATAATGAAGCAATAGTTAGCTTAAACCTGAACAAGGCTGAAAACCTGACTATTAATTTCTTTGACATGAAAGGGAACCAGGTATTATCTGGAGTTCAGAAATCATTCGGAAAAGGAGTAAATCAAGTTATATTGAATACTTCCGGACTTGAGAATGGAATTTATATGGTACAGATATCTACAGGTTCTAAAACCACAAGAATCAAAACGGTGATATTACACTAAGATCCTTTTTATTCATTTTTATTAAACAGGATGCCAATTGGCATCCTGTTTTTTTTTGTTTCATTTTTTGTCGATACCTCTTAACAATTAGGAAACAATTCCTAAATGATAAAGAAACCTTATTGAAGTAATTTTGCAATCCCAGTAATATTACTTTTGAACAAGCAGTCAATAATCGTTTTTCTTTCTCTTGCTGTATTAATTGTTTTTATAAACAGTTATAGCCCTAATAGTTATGTATCAGTGTATCATACAAGGATTGATCAGTTCAAAGAACAGCAGTTTAAGCTTCTTAAGGAAATTGAAGCTAACAAGCTGACTTCTCCTGAGGATAAGAAACGAATTAAAGATCAAATAATACTTTCTCGCCACCAATTAAAAGGTCTTGATTTCTGGCTCAGGTACCTGGAACCTCTTGCCTATAAGAAACTCAATGGACCGCTTCCGGTTGAATGGGAAACAGAGGTTTTTGAAAAATTTGAAAAACCATATAAAAGATTTGGTGCAGGCCTTACCCTTGCTGAAATCCACTTAGAAGAAAAGGCTGTAAAAGACACACTTCTTCATTTAATCACAGCTTCTTTAAATACTTTACCGACTTACAGTGCAGATTCTATTACCTCGCAACTGAAAATACACTCGCATTTTTATTTATGCAACAGACTGTTTCTGCTGAACCTGGCTTCTATTTATACTACAGGATTTGAATGTCCAGATACATCATTGGTCATTCCTGAATTATCTGGTATGCTCAAAGATGTTCAGCAAATATATTCTGAATTTAACAACAGCTTTCCTGAAACTTCTTTATCAAGCAAGTATCTTGATACTTATACAGCATGCTTAAAGTTTGTCTATTCCCAATCTGCCAATTATTCTGAATTTGACCATTTCACATTTATTAAAGATTATATAAATCCTCTTTATGATTTAAATCATCAGTTTATTTTGGATTATAAAGTAGCCAGTAAGAGCTATGTTGACTATACACTAAATAAGAAAGCGGCTTCTGTTTTTGACAAAAACCTTTACCATGGACAAAATTCAAAAGGTATTTTTTTAAGGGTGAATGATGAAAAAGTTCTCTCCGAAATAGATAAAGTAGGAAAACTACTCTTTTTCGATCCTATCTTATCCGGAAATAACGAGCGAAGTTGTGCTTCCTGCCATAAGCCCGATCAGTTTTTTACTGACACTTTATCCCGCACCTCTTTACATTTCGATCATCAGTCAGCTTTGGCCAGAAATACACCTTCACTTGTTAATGTTGGTTTTAACCACTTGCTGATGATGGATGGAAAACATATTTCCCTACAGGACCAGGCATTGGCAGTTATTACCAATGCAATTGAAATGGGAGGGTCCAATAAAGACGTGGTGCAGAAGGTCTTAAGTTGTTCGGAATACAATAAAACTTTCAAAAAACTATTGAAATATACTCCCCAAGAATCGGAAATTACAATTGAACATATCTCATCTGCCATCACCTTATACTATAGCAAGTTCAGCAATCATTATTCACCTTTTGATGAGGCAATGAACAAAAAGGCTGTTCTGGACGAGCCTGCAAAAAAGGGCTTTAACCTTTTCATGAGTAAAGCGCAATGTGCCACTTGTCATTTTGTGCCTCAGTTTAATGGTGTTAAACCTCCATTTGTCGGTTCAGAATTTGAGGTTTTAGGAGTTCCGACAGATTTAGATCATTTAAACCTAAGCCCAGATAAAGGAAGGCATATGGTAAATCCTGCAGAGGAAACCATGAATGCTTTCCGTACAGGTTCTATAAGAAATGCAGCATTTACAAAACCATATATGCACAATGGAGTTTTTAACACTCTGGAACAGGTAATTGATTTTTATGATGGTGGGGGCGGGGCTGGCAAAGGGTTAAATGTCAGCAATCAGACTTTATCTACCGAACCCCTGAGATTGTCAAAAGCTGAAAAAGCAAACTTGATAATGTTTATTAACTCATTGAATGAAAAGGTTAGCCCGGAAACTCCTCCAGCTAAATTACCAGCATCAGATATAAAAGTTTACAATAAAAGAGTTACAGGAGGAAGTTATTAGTTCATGAAAAAGATAAAGATTAGTGCTTTTTTGTTTTGTTTTATTCTATTGGTTTTCATGATGGAAGGCAATACTCAGAAACCACCTAAAAAGGCAGAGTATGAATTTCCTCCTTATATGAAAGATTATGTAAAAGCTGATTTTTTAAAGCAATGCATTAAAGGTGAAGTACTGTATGACCTTAGCTGTGCAAAATGCCACAATTTGAAAATTAAAAAAAGGATAGTAATTCCAGATTTTACTACTGAACAGTTGCAAGGTTATGATATGCGGCTTGCCAATACTGAGCACCAGAATAATCTCACTGGCACCCAGGTTACCACTGAAGAATTAGGTTATATCATCAGCTTTTTGACCTATAAACAAAGAAGCGGAATACCCGCCACGGGTAATAATCTTCCTCATTAGGAATAATCCTGTTCCAATTTATTTTACTTGAGATATATAAGTTAATATTGCAATTAAATCCAGTTCTTATCAGGATTTAGAAAACTCAGTTGGCAATACTGAAAAAACATCATTTTATTACCCCAATTTCCTCACAATTCTCAAATCAACAATGATAGATCAGATATTAAAGAAATTCTCCTTTTCTGAGTTGAATGAGATGCAGCAGAAAATGCTGGAAGTTGTTGAAAAAAGTCCGGATACCATTTTGCTTTCACCAACCGGTTCCGGAAAAACCCTAGGATTCTTGCTTCCTCTGGCTCATTTAATGAAAACCGGCCTAGCCGAAATACAGGTATTGATTACAGCCCCTTCCCGAGAGTTAGCAATTCAGATTGAGCAGGTTTTTAAACAAATGGGAACAGGACACAAGGTAAGCTGTTGCTATGGAGGTCATACAATCAAAACTGAAACGCATACTTTGACAGAAGCCCCGGCAATACTTATTGGTACTCCTGGAAGGATTTGTTACCATATCAGAAAGAGAAACATTGACCTGAGTACAGTAAAAGCTGTTGTATTGGATGAATTTGACAAATCTCTTGAACTTGGGTACAAGAAAGATTTCATGTACATATTTGACCATCTTCCAAACCTGGAAAAGCGAATTCTTACTTCGGCTACCAAAGGTGGTGAAGTTCCTGAATTTGTAGGTTTGAATTCAGTAACTGAATTAAATTATTTGAAGGATGAAGCTGTTTCTGGCTTAAAGCAAAAATTTGTTGTATCAAATCAGAATGATAAGCTCGATGCTTTAATGAAATTGGTTGGAGTTCTTCAAAATAAGGCTATGTTGGTGTTTTGCAATCACAGAGAGGCTGTTGAAAGAATAAGTGAGGTACTTGATAAGAATGGCGTTGTTCATGATATTTTCCATGGTAAACTGGAACAACAGGACCGTGAGCGGGCATTGATAAAATTCAGAAATGGGACCAGCAAAGTATTAATTACAACAGATTTAGCATCAAGGGGATTGGATATTCCTGAAATTGAAGCCGTGGTTCATTATCAACTGCCACCTGATGAAAATGCTTTTGTGCACAGAAATGGAAGAACAGCCAGAATGCACGCAGAAGGGGTGTCTTATGTGATCTTAAGAGAAGATGATAAATTGCCTGAATACATCAAGCAGCCTGTAGAAGAAGAAAAGCTTCCTGAAGAAATAGTCCTTCCTGAAAAATCCGAATGGGAAACAATTTACATAAGTTGTGGTAAAAAGGACAAAGTAAATAAAATAGACATTGTAGGTCTTTTGCTTCAAAAGGGAATGTTGGAAAAAGAGGAGTTGGGGAAAATTGAGGTTTTGGACTTTTGCGCTTTTGCAGCAGTGAAGCGCAAAAAAGTCCAAAACCTGGTATCTCTTTTGAAGAACGAAAAAATAAAGAAAAAACAAGTTAAAATTGAAGTTGCAAGGTAATTACTCACCAGTGTCAGTTAGTTTTATACTGTAATCAGTAAGCTCAATTAACCTGTCTTTAAAAAGACCGCCAATGGTCTTTTTAAAGGCCTTTTTACTTAGTTTTATTTTCTCATAAACTTCTTCCGGTGAACTCTTGTCCCCAAGGTCAAGTTTACCGCCATTTGATTTAAGAACATGCAAAATTCTGCTTTTAGCATCCTCAATATGCTCATAGCCTTGAGCCTGGAGGCTGATATCTATTTTGTTATCATCCCGAATCTTTTTTACAAAACCTCTTTTTTTGTCTCCTGTTGTGATTACCTCAAAAACTTCGTTTTTATATACTAATCCTAAATATTTATCATTTATAATTGCATTATAACCAAGATCTGTACGGTCAGCAATTAATAGATCTACGGCGTCTCCTTCCTGTACTTCAAGATCAGAATTGTCCAGATAGCGTGCCCATTTGGCGGTTGCAACTACTCTTCCGGTTTCATGGTCCCGGTACAGATATACAATATAGTTTCTTCCAACTTCTAAAGGTAAGTTCTGCTCTCTCAATGGAACTAACAGATCTTTAGCTATTCCCCATTCCAGGAAGGCCCCGAATGAAGCTACTGATACAACCTTCATGTAAGCAAAATCCCCCACTGTAGCTAATGGATGAAGGGTAGTAGCAATAGGTCTGTTTTCACTATCATGATAAACAAACACATTTAAAAAATCACCAACTCTGGCCTCTTTTGGAATATATTTTAATGGGAGAAGTATTTCAAGACTCTGTTCTTTGTCAGTTAGGTAGAAACCAAACTCAACTTCTTTTATAACTTCTAACTGATTGTACTTCCCTATATGGATCATAAAAGTAAATTTATTAAGCTAAATTGATATTCTGAGTTATTTAATTATTGTTCTGTGGGTTAAACAAAAAAAAAGCCCTGACTTGATCAGAGCTTTTTCTTATAAAAACTAAATAATTAATTATTTGCCAAGGCCTCAGCTCCACCCACAATTTCAAGTATCTCTTTGGTAATGGCAGCCTGGCGAGTTCTATTATAACTAAGTCTTAAATCTTTTAGAAGCTCCCCTGCATTTTCAGTAGCTTTATCCATTGCTGTCATTCTTGCGCCATTTTCAGCTGCTGCAGATTCTAGTAAAGCTCCATAAAGAGTGATTTTCAAAGACTTAGGAATTAAGTCCTTCATAATATCAATCTTGTTTGGTTCAAAAATATAATCAACATTTTTTGATCCTTTTACCATTGTTTTGTCCTCAGACTGAACAATTGGTAATAACTGTTTTACTTTAACAATTTGAGTTGCAACATTCTTAAACTCATTGTAAACAACCTCAACTTTATCATATTCTTTAGCTATAAAGCAATTCATAGCCCTTTCTGCTACCTTTCTGGCTTCTTCAAAATTCAATGAGGTGAATATAGAAGAGTAGGAGGGAATTACATTGATTTTTCTTTTAGCATAAAAGTCATTTCCTTTCTTACCTAAAGGCAATAAAGTAACATTTCCTTTGTCTGACTGCAATTTATATTTATTAGTTAAAAGGACATTTACAGCCTTTAAAATATTACTATTAAACCCGCCACATAATCCTCTGTCTGATGTGACAACTATTAACAATATTTTTTCTTCAGCACGAACTTCAGAATAAGGATTTTCAGAGAGATCTAAACTGGAATCTGAAGCAACATTTGACATTATAGAGTTCAGTTTCTGAGCATAAGGGCGAAGCTGCATAACAGCTTCCTGAGATCTACGCAATTTTGCAGCTGCCACCATTTTCATGGCTTTGGTTATCTGCTGTGTAGACATTACTGATTTTATCCTGACCCTGACTTCCTTTAAACTTGCCACTTTTAATTGGGTTATAAAATAAATGCCCTTTTTTAGGAGGGCATAGAATTATTTATTTGAGTATCTGCTTGAAAGTTCGTTCGATACTTTCTTAAGTACTGAAGTAATGCTATCGTCTATTTTACCTTTTTTTATCTCTGCTAAAGTTGCAGCATGTTGTAAAGTCAGGAGATTTAAAAACTCTTTTTCGAAGTTTTTTACTTGATTTACTGGAACTGCATCCAATAATCCACTTGTAGATAAATAAATCAGGGCAACCTGATGTTCAACTGAAACAGGTGAAAATGCTGGTTGTTTTAATATTTCAAGGTTTCTCTTTCCACGTTCAATTGTAAGCTTTGTTGCAGCGTCCAAATCTGAACCAAATTTTGCAAATGCTTCTAGTTCTCTAAACTGTGCCTGGTCAAGTTTCAATGTACCAGAAACCTTTTTCATTGATTTAATCTGAGCATTACCTCCAACACGGGATACTGAAATACCAACGTTAATTGCAGGACGGATACCTGAGTTAAACAATGTTGTTTCAAGGAATATTTGTCCGTCAGTAATAGAAATTACGTTCGTTGGAATATATGCAGAAACATCTCCAGCCTGAGTTTCAATAATTGGAAGAGCTGTTAAAGAACCACCACCTTTTACTTTACCTGCCAATGAAGGAGGAAGGTCATTCATGCTTTGAGCAATTGAATCTGATGCATTGATTTTCGCAGCTCTTTCAAGAAGACGACTGTGAAGGTAGAAAACGTCACCAGGATATGCTTCACGTCCAGGTGGACGACGAAGTAAAAGTGAAACTTCTCTGTAAGCTACCGCTTGTTTAGAAAGGTCATCATAAATAACTAAAGCTGGAAAACCAGTATCTCTGAAATATTCACCTATTGCAGCACCTGTGAATGGCGCAAAGAATTGCATTGGAGCAGAATCAGATGCAGCAGCTGCTACTACAACTGTATACTTCATTGCACCCGCTTTTTCCAAAGTAGCTACAATTTGAGCTATCGTACTTGCTTTCTGACCACAAGCAACATAAATACAAAATACTGGTTCGCCTTTCTCAAAATACTCTTTTTGGTTAATAATAGCGTCCAATACAACCGTAGTTTTACCTGTTTGGCGGTCACCAATAATTAACTCTCTTTGTCCACGTCCAATAGGGATCATGGCATCAATAGCTTTTATTCCTGTTTGAAGAGGTTCATTTACTGGTTGTCTATAAATAACCCCAGGAGCTTTTCGTTCCAAAGGCATTTCGTATAAATCACCTGTTATTGGTCCTTTTCCATCAATTGGATTTCCTAAAGTATCAACCACACGGCCTAATAAACCATGTCCAGCTTTTACGAAGGCAATTTCACCTGTACGTTTTACAACATCACCTTCTTTCAATAAAGATGAATCTCCGAAGATTACGGCTCCAACATTATCTTCTTCAAGATTTAATACAAGTGCTTTTAATCCATTCTGGAATTGGATAAGTTCTCCCGATTGAGCTTTTGTAAGTCCATAAATACGGGCAACACCATCTCCAACTTGAAGAACAGTTCCAACTTCTTCAAGTTCGGCCTGCG
>JACMRH010000363.1 GCA_014376535.1 Cytophagales bacterium
ACAGCAGTGCAAGGCCAAACCAGGTTTTTGTTTTGTCTCTCCCCTTCGAGATGGTGAACAAGAAAATAGGAAAAGCTATCTTGAAGGAAGTAGAGGAACTATTACTAACTCCAGTTGGACTCAGAAGTCTATCTCCGAAAAACTATCATTATAAAGGCTATTATGCAGGTGACTGGGTTGCACGTGATGGAGCTTACCACCAGGGAACGGTATGGTCTTGGTTATTAGGGCCTTACATGACTGCTAAAATCAAAATTGATGGTGATAGTGGAAAAGAACAAATCCGTAAATTCCTGAAAACTTTCGAGCAGCATTTAAAAGAAGGTGGAATAGGTACAGTTTCTGAAATTTTTGACGGTGAAGCGCCATTTTATCCAAAAGGTTGCATTGCTCAAGCCTGGGGCGTTTCGGAGATATTGAGAGTTTATTTGGACGAGTTGAATTGATATAATGCGTAAATAATTCAATACTTACGAACCTTTGAAGTAAATATTATGCTTTTTCCAGCAATAATTTGATGATTAAAAAAAGAATAGAAGTACTTGATTCTTTAAGGGGAATTGCGTCTCTGCAGGTTGTAATTTCCCATGTTTTAAGTGCCATACCATTTCTTTTTTTAGTCTTATTCAAGCATAAAAATGAAGAATTCCTGACCAAAGATTTTTGGTACTATATAAGAAATTCTCCTCTGCATTTTATGTGGAATGGGTCAGGGGCGGTTATAGTATTCTTTGTTCTAAGTGGTTTTGTTCTATCCTTACCTTATTTCGGTAAATCTTCTAATAATTATAAGATTTACTTTGTTAAAAGACTTGTAAGGTTGTACTTACCATGCTTTGCTATCATTACATTAGCCATTATTTGTGCAGATTTATTTTATTCTTCAGCCAAATTAAATAGTTATAGCGATTGGCTACATGTTATATGGTCTCAACCATTTACCAGCGAATATTTAACAAAGGTTTATTTATTAAATGCCTATTACAATAATATTGATTCTGTGTTATGGACGCTTCCAATAGAAATTCAACTTTCGCTTATTCTGCCATTTTTTTTATATTTTTTCAGAAAACTAAACTTTGCCTTTAGCATTGCAACAGTTTTAGTTTATATTATATTTTATCATTCTTTAGTAAAATTTAAAGTAATCGAATTAATTCCTGCTTTAAGTGTATTATTTTATTTTACCTTCTTTATAACTGGAAGTTTAATATGTAAGTATAAAGAAAACTTTATCGGTTTTTTTGATGGGATTTCCTCAATTCAATATTGGCTTTTGTTTTGTTTGGCAATTGTACTTTACACGACAGAATATAGTTTATGGTGGTTACCTACGAATTTATCCATGATCTTAACAAAAATTCCTGTTGACTATTATTATTGGCTGTCAGCTAGTTTATTAATGGGATTTACGTTGAGTAAAAGATTTGAAAGTTTTTTATCATCAACCCCATTGCTTTGGATGGGTAAAATTTCTTTTAGCTTATATTTAACCCATATGGTTGTTATTGCATTGGTTGCATGTATTTTACCCTCTGCTATAAATGCATACATAGTTATCGGCATTGGGCTGTTAGTTTCATTCATATTTGCACCTTTTTATTATAAATTTATAGAAGTGCCTTCATTAAATGTTGCTAAGAAACTCTCTGGTTACTTATAAACAGATTTTTTTCTGTTTTAAAAAGTAGAACAAAGGCTTAAAAAGGCTTTACTTTATAGTCTGATTAAATTGGTTGGATTATATTTCAAAGAAACCATTAGTTGGATATAACATGATCCAAAACCCAAAACGCTATACTGTTACTGCTGCCCTTATTTATGCAAACGGCCCTATTCATATCGGGCATTTGGCTGGGTGTTATTTGCCTGCGGATATTTATGTACGTTATCTACGTTCTACAGAAAAAGATGTGGTTTTTGTGAGTGGTACAGATGAGCATGGAGTGCCCATCACTATTAAAGCAAAAAAAGAAGGAATAACTCCGCAACAGGTTGTGGATAAATATTATGTTCAAATCAAAGATTCATTTGAACAATTTGGAATTTCATTTGATATCTATTCACGGACAAGCAAAAAGGAACACCACGATCTTTCTCAACAGTTTTTTAAAACCTTGTATGACAAAGGAGTTTTTAATGAAGAAGTAACAGAGCAATATTTTGATGAAAAGGCAAACCAGTTTCTTGCAGACCGGTACATTATGGGTACCTGCCCAAATTGTCATAATGAAAATGCTTATGGGGACCAATGTGAAAAATGTGGTAGTACGCTAAGTCCCACAGAATTGATCAATCCCAGGTCTACACTGAGTGGTGCAAAACCTGTTATGCGCAAAACCAAAAACTGGTATTTGCCACTCGACAAAATGCAACCGCAAATTGAAGCATTTGTAAACTCTCATCCTGAATGGAAAACCAATGTTTCAGGCCAATGCCAAAGCTGGCTAAAACAAGGATTGCAACCAAGGGCCATGACAAGGGACCTGGATTGGGGAGTTAAAGTTCCGCTTGCAGATACGGATGGAAAAGTCCTTTACGTTTGGTTTGATGCGCCTATAGGTTATATCACCTTTACTAAAGAGTTGTTGACAGTTGACAGTGGACAGTTGGCAGTGAAGAATCCAGCCATTCTCCGGGACTCAACTCACAACCCACAACTCACAACTCACAACTGGGAACCTTATTGGAAGGATAAAGAGACCAAACTTGTTCACTTCATAGGAAAAGACAACATCGTTTTCCATTGCATCATTTTTCCGGCAATGTTGATGGCAGAAGGCTCCTATATTTTGCCTGACAATGTTCCTGCAAATGAATTTATGAACCTGGAGGGAGACAAGATATCCACTTCTAGGAATTGGGCAGTTTGGTTGCATGAATATTTGCAGGAATTTCCTGGCAAACAAGATGTTTTGCGCTATGCTTTATGCTCAAATGCACCTGAAACCAAAGACAATGATTTTACCTGGAAAGACTTCCAGCTAAGGAACAACAGTGAACTTGTTGCTATCCTGGGCAATTTTGTCAACAGGGCTTTGGTGTTAACCCAGAAATATTATGATGGAAAAGTACCTGCCAGAGTACATTTGACCGATTATGATAAACAAGTTCTGGTGGAACTAGAAAATTTTCCTGCTAAAATTGCTTCCTCCTTAGAATTATACAGATTTCGCGAAGCACAGGCAGAAATGATGAATCTTGCCCGTTTGGGAAATAAATATCTTGCTGATACTGAGCCCTGGAAACTTGCAAAAACAGATATGGGAGGTGTAGGGTCAATCCTTAATATCTCCCTTCAAATTACTGCAACGCTTGCTATTGTAATGGAGCCTTTCCTGCCATTTACCGCAAAGAGACTTAACTCATTTCTTAACCTGGAATCTTCGTTTTGGTCTGAGGCAGGAAAACAGAACCTTTTAAAAGTGGATCATCAATTGGCAACACCAGAATTGCTGTTTGATAAAATTGAAGATGATGTTATAGAAAAGCAAGTATTAAAATTAGCAGAATCAAAAAAACAAAATCAATTGGAAAACACTGTAGTACAACCGCAAAAAGAGAATGTTACTTTTGACGATTTTCAAAAAATGGACATTCGCATTGCTACAATTTTAGAAGCTGAACGGGTGCCGAAAACTGATAAACTGCTAAAATTAAAACTTGATACCGGGTTAGATCAAAGAACAGTAGTAAGTGGTATTGCCAAATATTATAAGCCTGAAGAAATCATAGGTAAACAAGTTTGTTTACTTGCAAACCTTGCACCAAGAGATATTAAAGGAATTACCTCCCAAGGGATGATACTAATGGCGGAGGACAAAGATGGATCACTTTCTTTTGTATCGCCTACCGTGGGGATTTCAAATGGTGGGAGCGTGGCTTAAAGATTAGTTATGAATGATGAATTATGATGTCAATCCATTCATAATTCATAACTTATCATTCATCATTATTTTAATTCCGCCTCGTGGTGGGCTCTTAACTTTTTTGCAAGATTTGCAATTTCACTGACCATAAAGTCATCACCAGTAGCAGTTTTTAGAGTTTCTCCCATTCCTACCAGAGTCTCAATCATAAATTTTTTCATTTCATCCACCTGCATTTCCTTTGTCCAAAGGTCTAGTTTCATGGTGTTTTTATTGTCCTGGTCCCAGATTGAAACTGCGATTCCTTTTGTCTCATAGACTTTTTCTTCTGGGTTGTTATCAGTTGCCAGCCAAAAGATTTTGTCTGGAATATTGTTATCGTCTAGCTCAATGCTAAAGTGGAGTTCTGAACGTTTCATGTGGTCCTGTTAAAAAAGAAAAGCTGCATCCTAATAAAGATGCAGCTTAGCTCAAAGGTAATCATGAATTTCTTTCAGAAGGTAAATAGAGATCTAATTTAAATTTAAATCCGATTTGAACTGTAACCATCCACTGCCGGAAAATTCAGGTCTGTTCAGGCATTTCAAAGAATCTGCTCTAATGTTTATATTGGTTACACGATTCCCCGGATCTGGGTGAGTACTTAAAAACTCAGGTGGCCTTGCGCTACCTGATTTAAGCAGCTTTTCAAAAAAACTTGCTGCACCATTACATTTGTATTTGGTATTAGATAATAAGGACACTGAATATTCATCTGCCTGAGTTTCATGGCAACGGCTGTAGGATAAAGAACCTAATTGCCTAATTGCCTTTACTAAAACACTTTTATCATAACCCAAAGCTTGCAGGAATATTCCTGTTCCGTATTGTTTTGTCATAGATTGGGTCGAATGTCTTAATGCTGCATGTCCCATTTCATGACCTAAAACTCCTGCAAAATCATCCTCTTTATCTAAGTATTTTATAATTCCGGTATATATAAAAATATATCCACCCGGAGTACAGAAGGCATTTAAAGTACTGTCATCCTTAATGATACGCAACCTCCATTCAAACTCTTTTTCGTTGTCTATATTATTTTTATCGAGTATTTCATTTTTGATGCCATTCAAATAGGCATAGGCTTTGGAATATTGTACAGAATCCATTATTACAAGTTTAGAACTATCCGGATTAGTAAAGTAGTCGAAGGCAAGTTTACCAAACTCCCGGTCTTTAGCGACACCAAACAAGTTGATATCATTGCAACTTTTGTCTATTTTAGTAGAGGCAAGAGGTTGAGGATCATCACTTTCTTTCTTTTTACAGGTTGAGAAAATACAGATAGCTGCAATTAATGTTGAGATAAATAAATACCGTTTTTTCATTTTTATTGTCTAGTTTAAATTCATTTCAGGAATAACTCCTTCTATAACTAATTTACCATCGGTTGCCAGCATTATTTCCTCCACAGAAACGCCCGGTGCTCTTTCCAGCAACCTAAATCCACCTTCTTTCAAAACATCCAAAACTGCAAGTTCAGTAACTATTTTTTTTACGCAGCTTAATCCGGTCAATGGCAAGGTACAGGTTTTTAATAACTTGGATTCTCCATCTTTGTTTCGGTGTTGCATAGCTACAATAATGTTTTTTGCTGAGGCTACCAGGTCCATTGCGCCCCCCATTCCTTTAACCATTTTTCCAGGAATCTTCCAATTGGCAATGTCTCCGTTTTCTGAAACTTCCATTGCACCTAAAACAGTGAGGTCAATATGCCCGCCCCTGATCATTGCAAAACTGGCAGCTGAGTCAAACAAACTTGCACCTGGCGCCATTGTAATCGTTTGTTTACCAGCATTTATTAAATCTGGGTCTACTTCTGATTCTTTTGGGAAAGGGCCCATACCTAATAAACCATTTTCAGATTGAAAAATAACATGTATACCTTTAGGGACATAATTAGCCACTAAAGTTGGAATACCTATTCCCAGGTTAACATAGAACCCATCCTTTAGCTCTTTTGCAATTCGCCTGGCAATACCAATTTTGTCTAACATGGAAAAGTTGGCCGGGGTAATTTATAATTCGTGTGAATATGAAAAAGCTGTGCCATAAATAAAAATCTTATGTTAATTAAATTGAAACGGTTGAAAACAAAAAAAGGGCATCAGTTTCCAGATGCCCTTGTAAATCAAAAGATATTACTTCTTAAAACCTAATGCACTAACAGCACATTTTTCGGATGCTGCCGAAATGTTGTATACCATATAATATATACCTGTAGTAGAACATTTATATGCTATACCTGGATAGTAAGTACCTTTTTCAAGATTGGTAGCCAATACCTTTTTGTTGCTGTCCATCAACGTAATTTCCATCTTTGGATTATCGTTTTTGCCGTCGCAAACTGAGACAAAATATTGTGTGTCCTTACTGAAAACATAAGAAAATTCCAATACATTATTTACTGCCTTGGATGGGTCTATTTTATAGTTTTTTATAAAAGTAAATGCTCCAAGTTTAGAATTGCAAGCTGGTGCCAGGGCATCAGGATTACATTGAGCATTGACGCTGAATGTGATAGTAAGAACAAGAATAAAGTTTAATAATAAGCCTTTCATGTTGTTATTTAATTAAATCCTGGCGGATAGTTGAAACTAAATTAAAAATCTGGTCAACCTCTTTTTTGGTAACCTGGATCACTGTTTTATTATTTTCCGAGACCATTTTAACACCGTTCACAATTTCAATTGTTGGAGGATGATATTCTGTTGTAATTTTAATACTGTCATAAACAGCACTTAAATCTTTGAGTTTGCCATTTAATTCGGAAACATGTGGATCTGTTTTGTAAAAGTCAAGTAAAATTTTTAACTGGTCAAGTACAATTTTTTGTTCACCAACTCTTTCATACAAAGCAGGATTGTTGTCTTTTTCTGCCACAGAGCTCGCAATATACAAGGCTTCTATCCAGCCACCAGTCAGCATAAGTAAACTAAGGTTGCCCCTATTTTGCTCCTGCAAATACGTGTTCATTTTATCATAATTGCTGGTAGTGATATACAAAAGTGAATCCAGGTTATTACTGTTAGATGCAAGTCTTTTGATCATATTATAATCAAAAAATTGTCCAATTTTCATGTCTTCGGCAAGCTTTGTCATGGAATTCAGGTAGCTAATGGCATCCTGTTTTTCGTTGTACATATTAATATAACCTAAATCTGTACCATAGATGCCAATGTTAACAGCTTTCTGAAAATTGGTTGTATAATTTCCAACGTTTCCGGCAGGATTTAAGAACTGACCATTGTATTTAGGTTCAACCTCTCTTATAAGTGAGGACATTTCTACCGGAGAAGGTATAGACTTAATTATTTCATTGATCAGATCAGAAGATATTTCAGATTTTGCTATTGTAGAATCCTTACCCATAGCTTGTTCCAGAGCTTCATCTTCTGAGCTTCCACAGCCCGAAAGGAACATAGAGACTGCAGTAATCGCAATCAATAATTTTAAGAGTTTAATTGGTTTCATTGTTTTTTTTAAAATTAAAAGGAATAAAGGTTTTGATTGTTGCTGGCAACTCGAGTATCTTCTTTAGAAAATTTACATATAGTGTAATAAAGAATAAAACTGTCATGATCCATATTACACATATGTTAAACGTAAAAGTTTCAAATAGTTTTCCGAAAAACGGTTTTTTAGGAGAATAAAGATGTGTCCGGTAATTTAAAGCAGATCTTCCTTTCAATTCCGGATTTAGGAATACTGGGTCAAATACTTGCAAAAGCTTGCCTTTATACTCCATAATCCTATTTTTATTGTCCAGTTTTTTTACAAGATCACTTAAAGATTCATTGTAATTTCCCTTTTTAATATCGGTAAATAGGGCTGCAGTTTCCGCAGTTTTTAATGCATTGTTTATTTTGTTGTCCTTTATAGTATTAGCCTCTGAAAATTTAACAGCGTATTCTGCTTTTAAAAC
>JACMRH010000364.1 GCA_014376535.1 Cytophagales bacterium
CAGGAATGTGATTATATTTGCCTTAAATAAATTTCTTTATAATTCTGCATAATCTTGAAAACGCCTATCTTACAAAGTTCTCATTGTTAACAGATTCACTGCTATAAGCATAACACCTTTTTTGTGATTAAAATACATTTCTCTTATGAAAAACGGAGTACTAATTTAAGACAGCTAATTGTACTTTCCTTTTTTTTGATATGTTGCTTGGATGTTCAGGCACAAAGTCCGCTCTCTCCGGATGAATTATTTCAGCGCGCCAGAAAACTTGCTTTTGATGATAAGAATTACATCGAAGCAATAGCCATCACGAAGCAAGCGCTGTTAATTAGCCCAGATTATACGGATATAAGGGTTTTTCTTGGAAGAATCTATACCTATTCGGATAAGCCTGATAGCGCAAGGGTTACATTTAAAGAAGTTCTTACTAAAACCCCTGGGCATGAGGATGCTTCACTTGCTTATGGGTATTTGGAGTTCTGGAATGATAATCCAGAACAGGCACTTATCATAACTTCCGAAGGACTAAAATTTCATGAAAATTCAGAAGGTCTCCTGTTGCTGAAAGCCAAAATCCTAAACGATTTAAAAAGGTATAAAGAAGCTAACATCATTCTAAGTTCTCTACTAATTATGAATCCGAAATTAAATGAAGCGCGTGCTTTAACAGCTAATATTGGTGATTTTGAGTCGAGAAATAAGATAGGCTTAGGTTATGAATATGTACATTTTGACAAACAGTTTGATGATCCGTGGAAACTAACCATTGTTGATTATTCCAGACAAACAGATATAGGTTCTATAACAGGGAGGGTTAATTTTGCAAACCGCTTCAAAAAAAGTGGAACTCAATTTGAACTGGACGCCTATCCACGCATATCAAATACATTCTATACCTATTTAAGTGGAGGTTATTCAAATGCCGGAATATTCCCTAAATACCGGGCAGGCTTCTCTCTGTATGCCAACCTCCCTTCCGCTTTTGAGGCTGATGCGGGTTTCAGAATGCTTAATTTTGGAAGTAAAACCTGGATTTACACATTGGCTATTGGCAAATATTACAAAAGCTATTGGTTCAGTTTAAGAACCTATCTGACGCCATCAAGCAATTCGGTATCTCAGTCCTTATTATTAAATACGAGGTATTACCTTGGCGGCGATGATGATTATGTAAGCCTTATGATTGGAACAGGACTTTCACCTGATAATCAACGAAATAATTTCCTTTACACAGATGGCAATTCATACAAGCTCAAGTCAAATAGTATTTCAGCAGGTTATAGAAAGTCCTTTAAATCAAATAATATATTCTTTATAAGAGGTTCATTTGAAAATCAGGAATACCTTAAAGATACAAGAGGAAATCAGGTTGAAATCGGCCTGGGTTATGTCAGACGCTTCTAGGATGTATAAAAGAATATTGTTCGGTATAATAGGGCTTGTTATTTCCATTCCTGCGATTATGTGGTTATCATGGTTTTTTACTCCCAAAACCAGGTTTGTAGCTGCTATTATAGATAAAAGTTCCCAAAACTCCGGCGGGCAAGAACACATTTCACTAACTTGGGTGCTGAATCATAACCGTTTAACAAAAACAGAGACCCAACCATATAGTTCCAGTAACGATTATTATGGTTTTTTTCCAATGAAAAATGAAAGATTTAAGATCAAGGGTTTGGAAAGGTTCTCATCGTCGCAGCTTAAGCAACTAAGTATGGATGCTGATATGTTATACATAGCTGATACCTATGGAATTTATAATAATGAATGGTACACTCATGAAAATGAAAAAAAAGTATCAGGAATGCTTTATGGAGGTTTAAGCAGTAAGGATAATGATCTGTTGGATCTGATGAAAAAACGAAAAAAACTGATTATAGCAGAGTCTAATACCCTAGGATCACAAACAAACAGCACTAACAGAACACGTTTTGAAAAAACTTTTGCAGTACGCTCTACTGGTTGGACAGCCCGGTTTTTTGAAAATCTGGATACTGCAGTTAATAAGGAAATTCCATCTTGGATGGTGAATAATTATAAAAAAAGTCATAAAGGTCAATGGCCCTTTAAAAAATCAGGTATCGTATTTATTGGCTATAACGACCAGCTGGCTATACTAGAAGAAGGAATAGACCTGTATGATCCTATGCCTTATATTTTAAGTAATAATTATGGACAAAAGAACTTGTCTCTTCCCGTTAAAATGAAGTATTCCTATTGGTTTGAAATTATAATTGCCAATAGTACCATAAATAATCCTGCAGCTAACTTTAAAATAAGTGCTACAAAACGAGGACTTGCAGAACTTAAAAAGTATAATATCCCGTCAGTCTTTCCTGCAATTACATTTCATAAAGGAAAGGATTACACGTTTTATTATTTTTCAGGGGACTTTTGTGATAACCCAATCCCACTCGTAACTTCTTATTTTAAAGGCATTGGTTTATTTAAGCCAATGTTTTATAATGAAACTGAGACTATGGAACGTTCCTCATTTTTCTGGAACTTTTACCGGCCTATGATGACTAATATCATTAAAGATTATTCTGAAAATAAGCAATAAATCTAATTGGGGACTGTGTAGTTTTTAAACAGCGAATCGGGTAAAATTTTTCCACCATTCGTAATCACAGAATTTTGCTTTTTAAACTTGTTGAATGCATTTACTAGCTGACTCTTTTTTTGGCGTTCTTCAACCATACTTTCATCAAGGTCTGGACTAAACTGGTAAAGATTGTCTGCATTTAAGTGATACTCTCCCATAATGAAATCTATCATATCGGTCTTATTCTGAATAAAGGGGACACTATGAAGATTTTGAAAGCTCCTGGTGGTATCGAGCCCCTGCCCAATCCAACTGCTCAAGGTTGGAGTTTTTATCTGATGGTTCTTCTTTAAATAAGCCAGTATACTGGGAGCGATATCGAAATGAGTAGAAACAGAAGCGATCTGAGCAGTCCGACTTAGTAAGGGCGAGAATATGATCAAAGGAACATGATATCGGTCTATTTTTGTATTCATGGGAATTTCAGGCATTCTGTGGTCACCGGTAATCAGAAAAATAGTATTTCCATAATCTGACCTCTTTTCATAGGCCTTAAAAAAAGTTCTTAGAGCATCATCTGCATAAAGAATACTGGCGTATTGATTTTTATAATCCCTGTAATTTGATTTTTCAGAATCATTAAAGTTAAGAAAATCCATACGTTCTTCAAACAGTCTTAAGTATTTATCAGGCTCATTAATAATAAAAGGGTTATGGCTGGCTATAGTAAGAATTACGCTAAACTGCGGTTTATTAACATTTACATCCGGTCTTGTAGAAAGGTAATGTCTGAAAATCTCTTTATCATTAAATCCCCAGGTGAAGCCATTAGCAGCAGGAAGTTTAGTGTAAGAATCCGGGAAGGAATTTTCATCCCTCAGTTCATCAATGCCATTTGCTTTCAGATATGACCCCATATTATCAAAGCTGGCATTTCCACCGTAATAGAAAGAAGTATGATAGCCATTGAACTTAAGGAGATTTAGCAAAGAAAGATGTTCAGGCATTTTCGCAAGATCCAAGAAACCATTTCTGGCGAATGGCAAAGAACCAAGTAAAGAAGGCAATACAGCGAATGTACGCCCACCCTGACTTAAAAAATTCTTCCAGTACAGGGAACGAGCAGATAAAGAATCCAGAAATGGGGTAAAACTTCCTAAATACGCATCTTCATTAGAATAAGCTCTTCCCAGACCCTCTACCAAAACAATGACAATATTTGGTGCTTTATTTAGCGGTTTAAAGAAGGGCGAAAGTACATCTTCAGCTGTTTCCTTGTGTAAAAATGGAAAATTAATTTCATCCGTATACTCAAATTCTATACTACTAGCCTGTTTATCTGTGTAATTTCCTATATAATTATCCGCATATATATCGGTTTCAAAATACTGAGGGAAGAAATTCCTATAGGTTGCAGTATAAAAATAATCTGATTTATTCAGTATCAGATTATTTTCAAAATCTGTGTAAAAATCTACATGACGGATTAATTTAGAGCCTCCAAAAAAAGTAAACACCATTAAAATGGCAACAAATGACGTTGAAACCTTGCCAGTAACTTTTATTTTTTTAGATAAAATTCGAACAGATAGTATTATTACACTAAGTAAAATGAAGAAAAGAATTACAGATAACAATCCTATGCCTCCGGAAGAACCTAGTGTTTGTTTAATATCATTCGCAGAATAGATATAAAGATCCGCTCCAAGAAGTGCTAGTGAAGTATTAAAATATGCTATTAGACCTATGTGAATCGCAAAAAAGAGAATGATAAATGCCTGGAAATAAAGTTTTGCCCGCCTTGAGGAGAAAAAATAAACAGCCGCATAAAAAATAAAAATAAAAAAACTCCATTTCAGCCACATCACAATGTCAATTATCCACCCCCAGCTCAATACATTTAAAAAAATCGCTGACAGGTTGTGAGTGTAAGCATTTAAGGCAGTTTCAAATAACCTGAACACAAGAAGAAATACAAGCCATATCAGACACAATAGAGTAAAAGATTGTGCCAAGCCTAAAAACCATTGTAAATTATACTTTTTATAAAAGGTAGTATTTTTCATTTTTCCTAACTGGTTTTTGTCGTTTTAGAAAACCCTTTACGAGTCATCTCTCCCCATGAATTCTTTTTTCTTAGAAAGTCTATGTTTCCCTTTATCGCCGACCATACGACAAATGGATGAAAGATCAAGGGTTCAAGAAAAGCAATTAGTAACAGATTTAAAATATCCTTTCGGCGTCTGTATTGATTATAAGTAAGGACTTCCATTAAAATAGCAAAAACAGAATAAAGTACCCCAAAGCTATAAATAAGCCCTAACAGTGAAAAAAAGAAGTTCCATTCTATAGACCCGGAAATTGCCAATAGTAGAAA
>JACMRH010000365.1 GCA_014376535.1 Cytophagales bacterium
ACTTCCAACCCTTAGCACCAATATAAAGGTCGACAGGGGACTTCTTTCCAAAAGAGATTACGACAAATTTAATGCAACCATCGGGTCATCAGTTCCTTCAGCTGACAAAGTTACAATCGACTCAATTCCCTCTGGAACTAAGTACTTGTTGTCTGTTAAAAAACAAAGTTTAGACACAACTTACTTCAAACAAGGAAGACTAAATTCAATTCTTTTTACTGACTCTACAGGAAAAGTTACCTGGTTATCAAGAAAATCTATAACCGGAGGAACAAGTCAATGGAAGCCAGTTACAGGAGGAATAAATTATAGTGGGGGGAATGTTTCAATTGGTTCACAAATACCATCTAAGTACAAACTTCAAATTACAGGGTACACGGCTACAGATTCGTTATATGTAGGAGATGTCATTCAAACGGCCTTTATTTCCACAGATTCCATGTCCTATAAAAAAGGAAATCCAAAGACAGGTTATGTACTTACTGCAGTCGATAATACTGGTAAAGTTATTTGGGCTCCCGCAGGCAATAATTCTGGTTGGGGGCTTACTGGGAATGACCCTAATTTGATGGATACTAATACTACTTTTTTAGGTACAAAAACAGGTTTAGGTAGAATTACTTCACTACGATTAAAAACAAATAATATCCAAAGGATGATAATTGATGATCAGGGCAGGGTCGGTATCAATACGAACAATCCTGTTAAATCATTAACAATAAATGGGGGTCTTAACATTGACAATGAAGAAACCTATGCTGTGAGTGGATGGCATAAGGGACAAAAAAACAATTTAACATTTGGGCATGATACTTCAGGGGAAGGGATTTCATCAATAAGAGCATTAAATATAAGCCAGTTTGATCTTGAAATTTTTACTAGGTGGACAACCAGAATTTTTATCCGACAGACTGGTCAAGTTGGAATAGGTAGTGAGATACCTACCCATCGGCTGCATGTAGGTAAAGGTGACAACACTGATTTTAGTCTGAAGCACAATGTTCGATTTGAAGCCTATGGTGGAAAAGGAAAAAGAGCGCTATTTGTTGATAGTCTTGGTGTTGTAAGAGACACCACAATGACACCCTGGAATGGCAGTACAGGTTCAGGCTGGTCATTGACAGGAAATACAGGAACAGGTGCAAGTAATTTTATAGGTACATCCGATAAACAAAATTTTCAAATACGAACAGACAATACCACAAGGATGTTAATAGATCCTCTAGGTAACTTTTTTATAGGATCTGGCTTGCCTTCAACCCCAAGAGCTTCATTTGAACAAAAAGGTGCTATCGGACAAACTTCAGCTATTTTTGGAAGTTCAACAGGAACGGGTTTAAGCATTATCTCCGGCCCTGTTCCAGGAATTGGATTTAATCAATATTTTAATGGTTCAGCAAAGGCAATTGCCACTGGATTTAGTGGTTATATTGCTTTACAGTCAACAAAAGGGGATATGATATTTGGTACTGCAAGTTCCGCTTTGGTCGATGCTAAACCTGTAAGTAACACTACAAAAATGGTTTTAACATATGCAGGTAATCTTGGTGTTGGAATACTTATTCCATTATCATCACTTCATGTAAATGGTAACATCAGGATTGATAGTTTGAAAGGGGGGGCTACTAATAAAATGCTTATTATGAAGCCAAACGGAATGGTTGATACGACATCTTTGTCAGTTGGCAGCGGCCCTTGGGCAACTTCGGGAAACAATATTTATAATACAAATACAGCTTATGTTGGAATAGGTACAAATATTCCAGGAAGTTCTCTTGATATTCAAGCTTCAAGTGTTTTAAACCGTGTGAACATTGAAACTAAAGGTACGGCTACTTTTGGTCCTGAAATAAGGCTATATTATGCTCCGACTGGCGGTAGCGATTGGAGGATTATTTCTAATGGAAATGTTAATGCTGCACCACTTGGCTCATTTTCTATATTTCAAGGACCAACGTTCGGGGATCGATTCTTGATAGATAATACTGGTAAAGTAGGTATCGGAATATTAACTCCATTAAGCAGGCTACACATTGCAGGTTCTTTTCGTTCTGATTCCCTAAGGTCATCTGACGGAAAACCAAGAATACTTATAGCCAGGCCAGGAGGCATTATTGACACTTTAAATTCAAAACAAGGGGGGGTTCTCTCTAGTGATGCAGCAGGAAATATTTCCTGGACGGTACCATCTAATAGTGGCTGGGGCTTAAATGGGAATTCATTAACCCCTTCATCTATTTTAGGTTCATTAGGAGCAACGGATACTAACTCAATAAGGTTTGTAACTCAGAATACCCTTAGAGCCAGAATTGATAAAAATGGTAATATGGCCATTGGAGGTATTCCTATTTCAAATGCAAGATTATCAATTTACGGAAATCTGGTAACTGGAAATCTAAGCACACCTTCTGACATACGTTACAAGAAAAATGTTGCTAAGATTGGAAATGCATTGGAAACAGTAAACAAATTGACTGGAGTTAGCTACAACTGGAGAAAAAATGAATTTCCTCAAATGAATTTCATGGAAGGAAAGGATTTAGGCTTAATTGCACAAGAAGTTGAAAAAGTGCTTCCTGAATTGGTAATAACTGACGATAAGGGTTTTAAAACTGTAAGATATACACAGCTAATCCCGGTTCTTCTTGAGGCTATAAAAGAACAGCAAAAGCAAATCGAACATTTGAAATCAGATGTTTCGGCCAGGGATAGCAAGGTACAAAGCAGCGAGAACAGGATACTTACGCTGGAATCGTCTATGAAAACATTGAATACTCAAATGCAGCTTTTAATGGAACTGGTGGGAAGTAAAGAAGGAGCAAAAGCCCAGAAATAGATTGTTCACCTTTTTTTACTAATTCCTATACATTAATTATCTTTAGATTGACCAATATATAACTTCTATGAAACAAATCTTTACCATTCTTTTATCTTTAAGTTTGTTTAATTCTCAAGCCCAAACATTTGCACCTGCAATACTTGAGGTTAATACCAGCAGTTTTAAATATGATTATTCAAGCGTAAAAACGAACACTATTAAAGATGTGAAATTTACAATTGAAGGCCTCCCCAATGAAACGAAGTTTTCTATTTCAATTTCTGAAAATGCTGATATAGCTGGAAATAATGATGACCATGACTATTGCGGCATTACTACTCTAGATTCAAATTATGTTATAATAGGTGCCAGTTCTGGCATTATCGCTAACAGCAAAGGAGAATTTACAGTCAGGTTTGCACCAGCAGATATTAATTACAGTAAAGCCAAAATGTATTACAGATCAGATTGGGGATCTTATGAATTTAGTACCTGTTATGATGCGATTTGGCAAAATCAAGGCCCAAAAGTGGCAACTATCACAATTGTCTTTCAAACCAAGGTTCCATCAACCAAGATTATAAACTTAACAGGAAGCAATGTAACAACTGTAACTGGAATTGACACTGAAATAAAATCTACAAGACATATCATGGCCTATCCAAACCCGGCAAACGAGGTACTTTATTTGAATTTTGAATCTTCTGTTTTTGATACTTACGGAAATAAGATATTTAAAGGAGTAGGTCAGTTCGATATTTCAACTCTTAAAAGTGGTATTTACTATGTTAAGTCCGAGAATCTATCTCAAAGGATCGTTAAACAATAAAAGAAAGAATTAACTTTATTCGCAAAAAAGGTCCCCCAGAAATGGTGGGACTTTTTAATTACAAGCAAATTTTAAATTTAGTAGAATAATAAATCGGGGATCAATTATTTTAGCATTTCGAATATGAACAAGCTTTATCTTATTTTAATTGTTCTGGTCTTATTCAAAACCGCCCTTTTTGCACAAAAGATGGATTGCCCAGATTTCAAGAAGGCAAAAAATGTAAGAGAAGG
>JACMRH010000366.1 GCA_014376535.1 Cytophagales bacterium
AATAAAAGTAATTGGTAAAGTGGTAGGTGGACCGGTTCAGGGAGAAAAGACAACTGGTTTTGGACGTACGAAAAACAACATAGGCAATGCTGAAATTATCCTGACAACCCAAAAAGGATATACCTTAAAAGATGGAACAGCAGATGTTATTTCGTTCTGGGATAATAAGTATCAACAAGGTGCAATAACCAAGAAAACAGGTTCAACCAATTATACAATATCTTCTGTAGCGCCCAAAAATATTTCCATTAAACCCGATGTGATTACTGGTGAATATTTTGCTTACCTGTTACCTGAAAGATACGCTATCAACTCATTAAAGGCAGGGAACTATACATTTGATGCAAGTTTCAATACTGTTATGGATTTGGAATCTGCCACCTTGAATAAAAGCTACATTGATACAGTACTTGTAGATTCTACTCTTCTGGCAAATGGAACAGTTCATTACAATAACCGGACTGACAGTGTTTCTTATCAGTTAGAAAAGAGTTTTGTTTTACGTGTAGCTCCTGAAATCAGCACTTTAGCTGCTGATGGAACTCCGGCATTCTGGGATAAAAAGGCAAAAACCCCCAATGGTGAAATTGACATAGTAAACACTGCAACTGGAGAACCACTTACGCAATACCCGATTTTCACACAAAGAGGAAAGTATAAGCTTCGTATCAATGTTTTTGAGAAATTCATAAATGCCAGTAATGGCAATCAGGAAGATAAAGTGCCTGTTAAAGATGGAGTTGTAGAGATCCAGAACGGACTAGCTATCAATACAGTAAAGGAATCATACGAAATAAATGATTTTGGTTATGTATTGTACAATTTCACAGGAGGTTTGCCCAATATAACTACAGGTGGAATTGGTGATTATTTAAAACCCATGACCATTGTTGCACTAACCGGAAAGGATAATGCAATCAATACCAGCTGGCAATACAATGGCGGTCCATTCTATGCCTATGTTTTGGGAGGGATGCCAACGGGGAACAATTTTGTGACAACTGGTCCCAATGAAATAGAAATGATCTTAAGAGATCCTTATGGATCTGGCAGTTATGCATATCTTGAAAAATCATCTTCCTACTCGAAAACAACAACACGTGAGATTTTAAACCAGGAAGCAACCTCTATTGGTTTGGATTTTATGCTAGGCGGTGTGGTAAAAACGTTTGCAGGAGTTGGAGCTGGTATTATTACAGAAACTGAAATTGAAAACAGTGTTTCGGTTGGATTTGATAAATCTGAAACCTGGATTGATAATAATACTACCTCTTCAACCACTACAAATACAAAAAAATGGCAGACAAGTAATGAGCTTGATTTTGTAGGTGCGAACGGAGATGTATTTATCGGTAACTCAACCAATATTGTCTACGGATCAACTAAATTTATTCAGTTTGTTCCCAAAACCAATTGTACAACTTGTACAGATATTGAATTGGATGGTTTCCAAATTGGATTGGATGAAGGTGTAAGGATCAGCCCGGAATTTGGAACTGCCTTTATGTATACTCAATATCATATCGAAACGAGTATTATCCCAAACCTTAAATTTTTAAGGAATAATTATCTTAAAAAGAAGTCAAATTATAAGTCTGTACTTAGTGCTTCGGATCCTAATTATGGAAGACTAAACTCTTCTGGAGTAGGAACCCGTTCTGATGCTGGATTTTCGGGAGGAGATTCTTACAGTTTTACAATTCCTTCTTCCTGGCCAAATGGAACAGAATATGTTGACACAGTTAATTATTACAACCAGCAAGTTAAAAACTGGGAAAACATTCTTTTACGGAATGAAAAAGAAAAGCTTGAGTCGACTTTAAAACAAAATCTTTCTTTTGATGCCGGGGTAAAGTACGAAAGTTCAGTTACTTATGAATCTTCAAAATCAAATGAGTCAACATTTGATTTTACCATTTCGCCATCTTTAGCCGGTACTAAAGGATTTTCATTCAATAAGTTGGGTTTAAAAGTATCCTTAAAGGAAACATACACTCATACTGAAACAAAAACGGATGGAACTCAAAATACTTCAACTCTTACTTTTGGATACGTCCTTGACGATTCTGATGTAGATGATTATTACAGTATTGACGTAAGGCAGCCTTCTTCTGAAACTGGTCCTGTTTTTAAAGTCCGTGGTGGGCAATCTTCTTGTCCTTATGTAGGTGCTGAATATTCAAAATACTACCAAAAGGGTACTATTTTAAGTGAAGCGACAATGAAAATTGAAGTGCCTCAGATTGGGAGCAGTAACCCGATTGCTTTAAATGTTCCTGAAGATCAGAAAGCCATTTATACTTTGCTTTTGTCAAATGCCAGCCAGACAAACAGCGACGTTTGGTATATGTTAAACGTAAATACAGCAACAAACAAGGATGGTGCTCGAGTAAGTTTAGACGGTGCCGATTTGGGCAATGGCAGATTAATACTTGTTCCTGCAGGCACAACTTTAAAGAAGACTTTGAGCATTGAAAAAGTAAAGCCAGATGTTTTCAATTATGATGATATTCAACTGGTATTACACTCTGTTTGTGAAGAAAGTCTTTCCGATACTGTTTCATTATCAGCGCGTTTCCAGCCAGTTTGTACGAAGGTCATTCTTTCACAGCCAAATGATCAGTGGCTTATCAATACTTCCACCATCATTCAGGATGGAACTTTGATCAAAAGCATACCACTTGGTCTTGCGATTAGCAATTACAATCTGACTCATTCAGGGTTTGAGAAAATATTGGTTCAATACAAACCAACTTCTTCTTCTCAATGGGTTAGCGACATGGTTTATTATGTGGACCAGGCGCAATACAATGCCGCATCTGCTCCGAAAGCTTTCATTGACAGCAAGGCAAACCTTCAATATACACTGGAAACAAAATCACTTCAGGACCGCAATTATGACATCCGCGTCACAACGACCTGTGCAAATGGAACAGTCAATAATTCAACTGTAGTTTCAGGAATAAAAGACACTAAAAGGCCGAGGTTGTTTGGTACTCCTCAACCTGCAGACGGAATATTATCACCGGGCGAAGACGTAAGCATCCAGTTTGACGAACCTATTCAGGCAGGTTTATTGATTAGCAAGAATTTCCAGGTAAAAGGTGTTTTAAACGGTGCTGAAATCCGCCACAATTCAGTCATTTATTTTGATGGAGTGAATGATAACTCAAGTGTAATTGCTGGTCCGGATCTCAAAGACAAAGATTTTACTATAGAATTCTGGACACAAAGGAGCAACAATACAGCTGGTACAATTTACAGTCAGGGAAACCTGGAAATTGGTTTTAATGCCTCAAATAAGCTTTATGTTAAATTAGGCAACCAAACATTGTCTACAAGCCAGGTTTTTACTTCTACACTTGACTGGATGCATTTTGCTATCACGTATAGCAACAGCGACCGAAAGTTAAACGTATTCATGA
>JACMRH010000367.1 GCA_014376535.1 Cytophagales bacterium
ATCAAAAAATAAGTTTTGTCAGAGCCATTACCAATTCATGAAGTTATTCCAGAAATAAAGGAAAGACTTCAAAAACATAATATCTTAATTCTACAGGCGCCACCAGGTGCTGGCAAGAGTACAATTTTGCCAGTCGAATTGTTAAAGGAAAACTGGTTGGGCGACAATAAAATTTTAATGCTTGAACCAAGAAGATTAGCTGCAAAATCAGTAGCTACCCGACTGGCTTCACTCTTACAAGAAGAACTGGGTGAAACTGTTGGGTTCAGGATAAGATTTGAAAGTAAAATCAGTTCCAAAACTAAACTTGAAGTGCTAACAGAAGGTATGCTTTCCAGCAGATTACAGCAAAATAGTTCTCTGGAAGGTATTGGCTTAATAGTCTTTGATGAGTTCCATGAAAGAAGCCTTCATGCTGACCTTGCTTTAGCCTTGTGCCTTGATATTCAAAATATTCTACGACCAGATTTACGGATTTTGATCATGTCGGCAACTTTAGATGGAGAAAAAATTTCTTCTATGCTTGGCAATGCACCCATTGTAACCAGTTCAGGAAGACAGTTTCCTATTAAAACCATCTACCTGGGAAACGATTCTTCAATGCCATTGGTAAATCGTGTTTCAGGTACTATTAAAATAGCTCTAAAAGAGCAACAAGGAGATATATTAGTTTTCCTTCCAGGCAAAGGTGAAATAGAAAAGGTTAAAGAATTATTAACAGAACAATTACCAGATAATCTTGTGGTTTGTCCACTTTATGGCGATTTGTCTTTTGTGAACCAGCAATTAGCTATTCTTCCACATCCGAGTGGATTTAGAAAAATAGTCTTAGCTACATCCATTGCAGAGACTTCTCTTACCATACAAGGAGTTAAAGTCGTTATAGACAGTGGTTTATCAAGAGTACCTGTATTTGATCCAAAAACCAGCCTTACAAAACTTGAAACCATTAAAGTATCACAAGATGCTGCTGATCAAAGATCTGGAAGGGCTGGAAGATTAGGACCTGGAATTAGCTACCGCTTATGGAGTGAAGGAACTCAATACCAATTGGAAGCTGCAAGAAAACCTGAAATTGCCGAAGCCGATCTTGTTCCTATGCTTCTGGAACTTGCACATTGGGGAATTGTAGAATTAACTTCTTTGACCTGGCTGACTATTCCTCCTGATAATGCCATTTCGCAAGGGAGAGATCTTTTAATTAAGCTTCAGGCAGTAAACGATCAGTTTAGAATTACCTCAAAAGGAAAAGAGATGGTTGTTTTGCCAACCCATCCCAGATTGGCACATTTATTATTGGAAGGTAAAAATACCGGGATAATTCAGCTTGCCTGCGATGTTGCAGCTATATTAGAAGAAAAGGATCCTTTGCCAAATGAACAAAGTGCAGATTTAAGTATAAGAGTTGAAATTCTCCGAAAATGGAGAAAGAAAGAGTTTGTATCAGCAGAGAAAAACAGTTTAGAAAGAATCGAAAGACTTGCTTCCAATTGGAGAAGAATTTTTAAATGTGATGTAGATAATTCACAGTTTCTTAGTAACAAAGTTGGATTTTTATTGGCATCAGCTTATCCGGAAAGACTTGCCAGACAAAAAGATAACGATTTACAACGATATCGACTTTCAAATGGGAAAATTGTAAAACTAAAAAGCCAACAGGATGCTTTGGATAGGGAAAAGTGGCTGGCAGTTGCTCATTTGGACGCTGGCCATGCTGAAGGAAAAATCTTTTTAGCTGCCCCTTTTAATCCTGAAGATCTTTCTCATTTGATGATCAAGAAAGAATCTATCTATTGGGATTATCAGAAGGCTGTTTTAGTTTCTCAAACCGAACTCCGATTAAACGAAATTATCATAAAAACTTATCCTTTAGAGAATTACAACGATGAATTAAAATCAGCAATTCTCGTAGAGGTTCTACAAAAAACTGGTTTAAGTTTATTCAACAGAACAGAAGAGAGCGCAAATTTTCAAAACAGAATTGTTTCTCTTAAAAAATGGAATCCAGATTCAGAATTCCCGGATTTAGAAGATGAAAGTCTTTTAAACAAAGCTGGAGATTGGTTTCCAATATATTCATCTAATATCAAAAGAAAAGAAGATTTTTATAAAATTGATTTCGAAAAACTTCTAAAGGACATGTTAACCTGGGAGCAATTGCAACAGTTGGATAAACTTGTTCCTGATAACATCTTAGTTCCCAGTGGATTTAAAATTCCTCTGCAATATTTCAATGATGCTAAAGATCCGGTTTTATCTGTTCGTTTGCAGGAAATGTTTGGTTTACTTGAAACTCCTGTAATTAACAATGGTAAAACCAAAGTTTTACTTCATCTTCTTTCGCCAGGGTATAAACCTGTTCAGGTTACGCAAGACCTCAAAAGTTTTTGGAAAAATACTTATCCGGATGTAAGAAAGGAATTAAGAGTAAAATATCAGAAACACCATTGGCCAGAAGATCCATGGACAGCTGAGGCGGTCAGAGGGGTAAAAAAGCGAATCGTTTGAGCAAATCGTTAGAGCAAATCATTTGTAATTAATTAATCTAAATAATTACAAGATAAAATAATCTTTGACGTGAAGGGAAATTTTAAATTTAGCTGCTAATTGCATAAACATTCGACATTATTCCAGGTTGAAGAATAAATTATAACCGTAAATATTTAAGATCATGCAGATTAAGCGCAAAGCAACAGCAGAATGGATGGGTTCAGGTAAGGCTGGAACAGGTAAACTTAGTTTAGATAGTGGAGTATTAAAACAAACACCTTATTCGTTCAAAACAAGGTTTGAAGGTGAGCCCGGCACAAATCCGGAAGAATTAATTGGAGCTGCACACGCAGGTTGTTTTTCCATGAAACTAGCTTTTGTATTGCAGGAAGCTGGAATTACCCCAGATAGTATTGTTACTACAGCCACAGTAGTGTTAGAAGATGGTGCAATTACGCAGGTGATGTTAGAAACTAAAGTTAAAGCCTCCGGATTAGATCAGGCTAAATTCGAAACCTATACAAAAGATGCAAAAGAAAATTGCCCTGTTTCCAAATTATTAAAGGCAAACATTTCATTAAACGCTGAATTGGTTGCCTAAATGTAAACACCCATGGCATCGTTTTATTGAGATTACTTCAAAACTTTTTATATGACAACATTTAATTATTTACTTTCGTACGAAGTTAAAGGTTCAAAAAAGACATGCGACGATCTGGAATTGGCACTTCTTTTATATTTATCCCGGATCTCTGTTTTAAAAGGTTTAACATTTTATACGTCACACTCAATAGGGTTTCAATCTCAGGAATCAATGAATGCGTTATACGACTACTTATTAGCTAATTATATAGATGAGAAGGACTCAGACGCTTCATTACAGTTTGTAATTATTGAGTTGAATGATAGCAATGTAAAGCGGTCTTTTTCTAATGTGAAAGAAATAAACTCATAATCTATACAAGCCGACCCGATTCGGTCGGCTTATATTTCAATTTTTTAAGTAAGTTATTTTTCAGGTCTGATTCTTCATTCAGATTACTAATCCAATCACAAATCTTTCTATTTTCTTGTTACGAACAGTTATTACTGCCCGAAAACGTATGTGTATATACTTAACAAAGCATTAAATATCCCAGAGTAATAAAAAACTATAGCATATTAAATATGTTAGTTAAAAAATGAGCCTCAAAGATTAATAATTATACCTTTTTTTTAAATAATGCTTTCTTATTTAATGGTTTTAACCCAAAATATGATTAATAAATTAATAATAGGTTAAATTTTAAACCTAAAAATTTAATTAATCGAATTTTAATGCTGATATTCACATTATCAAGTTAAAGCTGATTATTTACATTCTAGTGTTATACTAAATGTTTCAATTTTGCATTAACTAGTTGAATACTAACATTACACAAATGATATTATCAATTAGAAATAAGTTTATGAATAAGAATAGTTCTATTTTTAATAGAATATTTTCTATTTTGGTTGTAGCATTTTCATTTATAACCACTATTTTCTTGACAGGTTGTGAATTTAATTCTGCCAGTAAAGAATCAGAAGAACTTAAGCTTCCTGTCGTATCCCTTACAACCCAGCCAACGCAATTGCACAAATATTTTGTGGGTGATCTAAATGCCTGTCAGAATGTTGAAATAAGAGCAAGGGTAGAGGGTTATTTGGAACAAATTTATGTTGATGAAGGTAAACCTGTTAAAAAAGGCCAACCCCTTTTCAGATTGAGTAATAAAGAATTTATCGCAAATTTAAGTGAAGCAAAAGCAAACTTGAGAACAGCTGTTGCTAATGCAATGTCATCCAAACTCGAACTTGATAGAATTACAAAACTGGCAGAAAAGGGCGTCATTTCAGTAACTGAAAAGGATGTTGCTGAAGCTAATTACCAAGCCATAAATGCAGGAATTGAAAGAGCTCAGTCTTTATTGAATAATGCATCCACTCAGCTATCTTATACTTATATAAAATCACCTTTTGATGGAGTTACAGATCGAAATCCATTTAAAGTTGGGAGCCTTATCAGTGAAGGTTCTTTGCTGACTTCTGTTTCTGATATTGAATATATCCATGTTTATTTTAATGTATCTGAAAGAGATTATTTGGAATACATGAAAAACAAACAATCAGAAGTTAATACACAAGAAAAGGATGTAAAACTTATTCTTGCAGATGGCAGTTATTACCCATTTGCTGGCACTATAGAGAAACGGGATGGAACTTTTGATGAAAATACGGGTACAATTTCATTCAGAGCTAAATTTCTGAACCCCAATAAAACTCTTAAACATGGCTCAACTGGAACAATAGAGCTTACGACGCATATGAACAATGCATTGTTAGTTCCTCAGAAAGCAACATTTGAAATACAGGATAAAAATTATGTTTATGTTTTGAATATACACAATGAAGTAGAAATGAGAAGTTTTATCCCTCAAAGAAGATATTCAGATTATTACATAGTTTCATCTGGTTTAAAACCTGGGGACAGGGTTGTATACGAAGGAATTCAAAAACTCAAAAACGGGATGAAAATTATCCCTCGTGAAATAGATTTAGATAGTATTTCTTCATTTTCGGCATTCAATCAAAGATAGGTTTCTATATATCCACCTATGGTTAAAACTTTTATAGAACGTCCTGTCCTTTCATTAGTTATATCAATTTTTATCACCCTTTTGGGAATTCTGGCTTTAACCACACTTCCGGTTACTCAATTCCCTGATATTGTTCCTCCTTCAGTAACTGTTACTGCTAAATATACGGGTGCAAATGCTGAAGTATGTGCAAAAGCGGTTGCAACTCCTTTAGAACGGGCAATTAATGGAGTTCCGGGAATGACCTACATGTCAACTGTTTCTGGGAACAACGGCACTACTATAATCACTGTCAACTTTAAGGTTGGTACTGATCCTGATTTGGCTGCAGTTGGTGTTCAAAATAGAGTTCAAACTGTGATTGATGAATTGCCCGAAGAAGTTATCAAAGCAGGAGTTTCTACTGAAAAGGAAGTTAACAGCATGCTTCTGTACTTGAATATCTTAAGTACTGACAGTACAATGGATGAGAAATTCGTTTACAATTTCACCGACATTAACATTCTTGCCGAATTAAAACGAATAGAAGGAATAGGTTTTGCCGAAATAATGGGTGCGCAAGATTATTCTATGCGAATCTGGTTAAAACCAGATAGAATGGCAGGTTACCTGATTTCTACTGACGATATTATCAAAGCCATCCGGGATCAAAATGTAGAAGCTGCACCTGGTAAGTCTGGCGAAAGTTCAGATAAATCACCTCAAATGCTCCAGTATGTTTTGAGGTATTCGGGAAAGTTTTTTGAGCCATCGCAATACAAAAACATTGTAATAAGAGCTGCTCCTGACGGAAGTATTTTGAAATTAAAAGATGTTGCTGATGTGGAATTTGGCTCTCTGAGTTATGGTATGGTGTCAAAAACTGATGGTCGTCCATCTGCATCAATTATGATCAAGCAGCGCCCGGGATCAAATGCAAGGGAAGTCATTGACAATGTGAAAAAGAAAATGGCGCAGATGAAGGAAACTTCTTTTCCTCCGAATATGTCTTTTAATATTGCCTATGATGTATCACGTTTTTTAGATGCATCGATACATGAGGTTGTAACCACTCTTTTTGAAGCTTTTCTTTTAGTTTCATTTGTTGTTTTCCTTTTTCTTCAGGACTGGAGGTCAACATTAATTCCTGCCTTAGCAGTTCCTGTTTCATTGATTGGAACATTCTTTTTTATGCAGCTTTTTGGCTTCTCCATTAACCTATTGACTTTGTTTGCTTTGGTTCTTGCCATTGGGATTGTTGTGGATGATGCAATTGTAGTTGTTGAAGCGGTGCATACAAAAATGGCAGAAAGACACATGTCGGCCCGACAAGCTACTATTGAGGCTATGCAGGAAATTAGTGGTGCAATTATAGCGATTACGCTTGTAATGACTGCCGTTTTCGTCCCTGTAACATTCATGACAGGGCCTGTAGGCATTTTTTATCGTCAATTTTCTTTGACCCTTGCCATTGCCATCATTATTTCGGGGATCAACGCCTTAACCCTTACCCCGGCTTTATGTGCTCTTTTGTTAAAAAATACCCATCACGGAGAAGTTAGCTCATCCATCATGCAAAAGTTTTTCGACAAGTTTAATTTTTATTATGATAGACTAGCTGATAAATACCGCTTTTTATTAAATAAATATGCAGCAAGAAGAATCGTAACAGTTTCCAGTTTGGTGATTTTTCTTATTGCCACGTGGGGAATTAGTAAAATTCTTCCAACGGGCTTTATACCAACTGAAGATCAGGGAGTTATATATGTAAATGTAACTTCACCTCCAGGTGCAACAGTGGAGCGAACCGAAGCTGTACTTGATAAAATTCAAAAAATTACAAAAAATCTGGAAGTAATTGAGTCCATTTCAACTCTGGCTGGATATAGTTTAATAACTGAGTCTGCAGGAGCATCTTATGGAATGGGAATGATCAATTTAAAACCCTGGGATGGTCGTAAGGAATCGGTTAAAGAGATAATCGCTTTGCTGGAAGAAAAGACGGCGGAAGTAACAGATGCACAAGTCGAATTCTTCCCTCCACCAACGGTTCCCGGATTTGGTAATGCAAGTGGATTTGAACTAAGGTTACAGGACAAGACTGGTTCTGGGGACTTACAGCATACTCAAAAAGTTACAAATGAATTTATCAAAGCCCTGGAAGCAACACCGGAAATTGGAAATGCCTTTACTTCATTTGATGCCAGCTTTCCACAATATCTTATTAATATCGACCAGGATCTTGCAGCTCAAAAAGGTATTACTATCGAAAATGCAATGAATACTTTGCAAACATTAATAGGGAGTTATTATGCATCAAACTTTATAAGATTCGGACAGATGTATAAAGTAATGGTTCAGGCTTCGCCGGATTACCGTGCCCGTCCTGAGGATGTTGTTAAACTATATGTAAAAAATAACAGAGGAGAGATGGTTGCTTTTTCTTCCTTTGCCAGGCTTGAAAGAGTGTATGGCCCAGAGCAATTGACCAGGTACAATATGTTTACTTCTGCCATGATAAATGGAGATGCTGCACCTGGCTACAGCAGTGGTGATGTCATTACTGCCATTAAAAGAACAGCTGCTGAAAAACTACCAAAAGGTTTTACTTATGACTGGTCAGGCATGACCAGAGAAGAAATACTTTCAGGAGACCAGGCAATTTACATATTTGGGATTTGCCTCTTGTTTGTATACTTAATATTATCTGCACAATATGAAAGTTTCGTTTTACCTCTAACAGTAATTCTTTCCTTACCAACCGGAATATTCGGGTCATTCTTAGCTTTAAAGCTTTTTGGTTTGGAGAATAACATTTACGCGCAAGTATCTTTAGTCATGTTAATAGGTCTTTTGGGGAAAAATGCGATCTTGATTATAGAATTTGCCCTGCAGAAACAAAAGGAAGGATTCACTGTTGTCCAAGCTGCAATAGAAGGTGCTCTTGCCAGGTTCAGGCCCATATTGATGACATCATTTGCATTTAATGCCGGATTGATTCCCTTATGCATCGCTAATGGTGCAGGTGCTTTAGGAAATAGGTCTATTGGAACCGCTGCAGCGGGAGGAATGTTGATTGGGACTTTATTTGGAGTTGTAATAATACCAGGGTTGTTTATTCTTATCGCTGGTTTTAAATCCACAAAGTCCTATAAAAAGTCAGTGGATCTTGAACACTCATATTGATAAAAGCTCTTTCTATGGGATTAAAAAAAACATTAGTATTAACCTTATTATGCTTTACGTTAAATAGTTGTAAGCTTTTTAAACCTATAACAGTAAATGCAGGGCATTCAATTCCTGAGTCGTTTACGAATAATACTGACTCACTAAGCATAGGATTCATTCCCAGAAATCAGTTTTTTACTGACAGTAATCTGATCCGTTTAATTGATACAGCAATAGTTTATAACCTGGACTTGCAACGGGCATTGCAAAGAATACAACATGCAAGGGCCGGAATGTTATATGCCCGAGGACGATATTTGCCTACCGTTAATGCCGGAGTAGGTGTAGGTATTGACAAGTTTGGAAAATACACCATGAATGGTGTGGGGAATTTCGATAGTAATTTATCATCAAATCTTACAAATGATCAACAAATCCCAGATCCATATCTGGATTTATTTGTCGGTGCCAGAAGTTCCTGGGAAGTCAGCCTTTGGGGTAACAATAAAAATTTAAACAAAGCAGCCAAAGCCCGGTTCCTTTCCACTGAAATGGGCAAAAATCTCATCATCACTTCGTTAGTTGCTGACATAGCAACTCTGTATTATGAACTGTTAGCTTTAGATAATGAATTACTAACCATTCGAAAGAATCTGGAACTTCAGCAGAAAGCCATGAATACCATTCATGATCTAAAAATAGGAGGGAAGGCTAATGAATTGGCAGTTAAACAGTTTGAAGCCCAATACCTTGATACTAAAAGTTTAGAAGTACTAATTCAACAAGACATTATCAAGTCTGAAAATATATTAAATGTGTTGTTGGGAAGTTTTCCTAAAAGAATAGTTCGTGGTCTTCCAATTCGTGAACAGTCGTTGCCTGACCAGGCCTCAGCAGGTGTTCCATCTTTCATGTTGGTAAGAAGGCCAGATATTAGACAAGCTGAACTTGAACTTGTAGCTTCTAAATCTGATGTAAAATTGGCACGGGCAGCTTTTCTTCCATCATTAACTATCGGTGCTTACGGCGGTTTCAATGCATTCAAAGCTCCTCTCTTGTTTTCTAATCCTGCATCATTGGTATATGGAACACTATCTGGACTAACCATGCCGCTTTTAAACAGGAGCGTGATAAAGTCTAATTATAGAAAATCAGTTGCTTACCAGTTGGATTCTTATTATGCATATCAAAAAACCATCCTCACTGGATTCCAGGAAGTTGTTACCAGTTTAAATGGGATTAAGAACTATGAATTAATCTACCAGATCAAAGAAGAGGAAGTAGACGCTTTATTAAAAGCTGTTATTGCGTCTAAAGATTTATTTGAAGCAGGATATGCTACCTATTTAGAGGTTATTACGGCGCAAAAACTTGTTTTAAAAGCTGAATTGGAACTTTCTGAAGCTAAAAAGAACCAATTTCATAATGTGATCGAATTATACAGGTCCTTAGGCGGTGGATGGAATTAATTAGTTTACTGAGACCCTCATTGATACCTTATTTATTAATTTATCAACCCTAAGGGTCATTTCTTCAGGATTGAAAGGCTTCGAAATATAATCATCAATGCCTAATTTATAAAGTTTTAACCTATCAGCACTGGTTTGCAAGCCTGAAAGAACAAGTATCGGAATGCCAGCTAGTTTGGCCGAATCTTTTAAGCCAGTTATAAAATCAAAACCATCCATTTCTGGCATATTTATATCTGTGATAATCAAATCAGGAAGATAACCTTCCTTTAGTGTTTCTAATGCAGCTACTGCACTTTGTTTGCTCACAATATCATAATTCATTTTAAGCATCCCAGATAAAAGTGCCAGCATTGGCCTTGAATCATCGACAATTAAAACTTTTCTTTTCATAGTAAGATATATCATTATTTTGAGCTTTACCGTTCCTAATACTATACAAAGGATAATATTACCTAAATATGGCTAATATTAATAATGTGGAACAGATCTCAATTGATGTATTCAAGTACTCTTTTAAGCTATTATGTTAAAATTAACTAAATAGCACATTTTATGCAAATAGCAATGGGTTTCTTACATGGTAACAGTTTAATAATATTAGCCCTGATTTCATTTTTATAGAACCTTATAAATAATCAGGTCATATTTGATATCCATTTTCTTGAATTATGCTTTAATTCTAACAAGTGTATGATTACTAATATTTAATAATCGATATCCCTTTAAAGCTTCTAGTTTAAATGTATTGGTATTTGTTAGAATGTTTATAATAAGAGGTAATAACCGTTTAATAAAACCATTAAATTATGTACTAGAAGTATTGGTTAAAACTCCTTAAAACAAGTAGTTTGATATTGCTTGAAAACTTTTTTATATCCTACTTGCTGAGTGCTTTTGTATTACTATTAAAAGCTCGATTACATTTTAAAGAAACCTAAATTCATGTCGCTTTAAAATTTTTATAAATGAAATTCTTTCATCTTTTTATCCTTACTTTTTTATTGCGGGTTACACTTGTTGCTCAGAAGAAGCCCGAAATAGGTCTTGTTCTAAGTGGAGGTGGAGCTAAAGGACTAGCTCATATTGGAGTATTAGAAGTATTGGACGAAGTAGGCCTGAAAGTAAATTATATAACAGGAGCCAGTATGGGAAGTATTATAGGCGCCCTGTATGCTATTGGTTACACAGGAGATAGTATTCATAAAATTGCAATGTCTGAAAAATGGGAAATCCTTCTCACAAATCAGGTGTCACTAGAATACTTGCCTCCGGAAGAAAAATCAGAATATGGACAGTTTAATCTTGAATTAAGCTATGAAAATAAAAAACTAAACACTCCAAATGGACTGTTAGATGGACATTTGCTAGGACTTGAGCTATCCAGACTTACCTTACCGGTTTCAGATCGAAAAAAGTTTACCGAATTCCCAATTCCTTATAAATGTGTAGCTGCAAATATTGAAAAAGGGACTGTAGAAATTCTGGATAGCGGTAATATTGTACAGGCAATAAGTGCAAGTATGGCCATACCTTCACTCTTCAAGCCGGTCGAATTTAATGGTATGTTTCTAATTGATGGGGGAGTGCTGAGAGTGTTTCCGGTCTCAGAATTAAAAGAAATGGGCGCAGATATCGTGATTGGGGTAAATGTGAGTGCCGGGACATTACCGGCAAAAAAACTAGGTTCTATTCCAAGTGTATTGTTCCAATCAATTTTCCTTGCAGGCAGCGTAGATTTTTTGAAACAGAAAAAGAATGTTGACTATCTGATAGAGCCACCATTGTCAAATTATTCTGCTGCAGATTTTGGTAAAGTTGATTCACTTATAAAACTTGGCCGGCAGCAAGCTGAATTACTACGCCCATCCTTTATACAATTAAAAGACTCACTCGAAAAATTGTATCCGGGACAATACACCAGAAATGTTGTATTGCCAGTCAAAAAGGATATTTCATATGTAGAATTAGAAGTTAAAGGTTTAAAGAAATATCCTGAAACTTATGTTTTAGCCGGATTAAAATTACCGAAAGAAGGGACAGTCAATATTGAAGACCTAAACATAAATATCAATCTTCTGGTAGCAACCAGGGATTTCAGAAAAATCAGTTATGAAACCATTTACGAAAAGGAAAGAAATGGAAATAAGCTTTTGATATATGTTCAGGAATCCAGCAGGTACACTGCCCAAATGGATATAAACTATAATACTTTATTTAAAAGCTCAGTCATTTTAAACCTGACAGCCAGGAATCTTGGTATTCAAAATTCTAAGCTTGTTTCTTCATTGAATATTGGTGACAATATCAGGATCAAAGCGGCTTACAAAATTTATGTGGGGAATAAAAGAATGGGACAGATTTGTGCTGGTACCTTTTTTGACCAGTTTGACCTTCCCAGTTCACCTGGTAATGGAAGTGTTCTCTTATTTTCGAAACTTCAAAAAATGAATCAATATGGATTTAATTTACAATACAACCAACGAGTTTCAACCAATCTAATACTACTTTCTTCCCTTGCAAGAGATTTTTATTCTATTAAAACCCTTATAGATGCCAATGAAGATGTAACTCATATTCAAAGCAATAACTATGCACTGAATGCCGGTTTCCTCTATAATTCTCTTAATATAACAAATTACCCAACAGCAGGATGGAAGGTTTATTTGAACGCTTCTCAGATACTTAACTACAAATACAGGTTTGTTGATAATAACAATGAAGAAATAAATTCAGATCAGGTAATGACTGCTATAGGAAAACAAAATGCTCCCAACAAGGATTTTCAGCAAATATATTTGAGTGTATCAAATTGCTTTAAAATCATACGTAAAACTATTTTTCTTAATAGCTTTTATTCAGGACTAACTTTTAATACCCCAGTTACTTACAGCCATTTTTATAAAACAGGAGGTTTAAGAGAAAATTTCATTGGCAATGTACCAGTAGCAGGGATGAAAGAGTTTTCCCATCGTAGCTCTCCCTTTTTAATGAATAACATCGTTTCGTATCAACCAGGAATACAGCAGCAAATACTTAAACCATTCTATTTGATTTTAAGAACCAGTATTTCGGCAATTTCAGATCAAATAGAAAATATTGATTTTGGAAGTAACCAGGTTGAAAAAAGGATAAATGGTATTTCACTTACTACAGCGTATAATTCCCCTGCAGGTCCATTAGAGTTTTCATTGATCAGGAGTAATCAGTTTAGAGATTATATGATCTATGTGAACTTTGGTTATAATTTCTTTAACCGCTAGTAAGATTAGAGTTGACTAAGGGTGATCATTCTACCTTTTTCAGGATCCCAAAGTTTTAACCTGAAACATTTCCACATTTCTATAGGGTTCCAATTTGTAGTAGCAACATTCTTTAATTCAGGCATTTTTTCCATTGCTTCTTTCAAGCGGTAAAATGGTATCCTTGAATTTAAGTGATGAACATGATGATAGCCAATGTTTGCTGTGAACCAATGCATAATTGGGTGCATTTCCATTAAACTTGTTGATGCCAATGCTGCATGGTCATATTTCCAGTCCTGATTTTCACGAAAAATAGCAGAGGGGAAATTATGCTGACAATAAAACAAATATGACCCTGTGCCAAACGAAATAAGAAAAGGTATGAACCAGGCCAATATAAAAGTTGTGAGGCCCAAAAAATACCAGATTAACGTACCACCAATGAAGTGTAATAGCAGAGAAACAAGAGAATCGCCATGTCGGCCAGGACTTTGCACAAACGATTTAATGTTTAACCAATAAATAAACAAAGTGAAGTACCCAAACAACACTGTCAAAGGATGCCTGTTAATCAAATAAATGCGTTTCTCATCTTTTGTTAAACTCAAATACCGGTTTTTGCTAATAGTAGGATAGGAGCCTATACCAGAAATAGTTAGCTTGGAATTATGGGCATGGTGATGGTCGTGAGAGCGTTTCCAGATGTTTTGGGGAGCTAACAGGAAAATCCCTATCGCCTGCATGATAACGGTTGCGATCCATGATTTTTGAAGTATCGCATGATGTTGGTAGTCATGATAAATAACAAACAACCTCACATAAAACAATCCGCAGATAATGCTACAAATTATTCTTGCAAAAACCGGAATACTGCTTGAAATGGTAAGGCTGAAAAATATACCAGTAAGAAATAAAGTAATGATTGTTTCTTTCCAGCTTTTATATCTGTCTTCTACAGTAAATTCTTTACTTGCTAAAATCAATTCTTTCCCTGTTCGCATGAAAATTTAAAGGTGTAGGGTAACGTACATCAAAGTTAATCAAAAACCGTTTAAACAATCAGAAGGTTCAATTGATGAATAAAACCTCAAATTAGTTTATGATAATACTTTATTAACCTCAAACAACCCTTTTATGTTTCCAACGCCTGTGAGACCAGAGCCATATGGAAGGATCTTTGATTATTTCTTGTTCTAATCTTCTGGTAAAGCACTCTGAGATTTCACCTTCTTTTGTTTGCGTAGGTTCTGCAAAAAGCAACTCCGGAAAAACCTCATAATAGCCTCTTTTCTTGCGGATTACATTCATGTAAACAACCGGATAGTTAAACTTGATAGCCAATTTCTCAGTCCCTGTGAATACAGCAGTGTCCTGGTTTAAAAAAGTTGTCCAGTATGCAGTTTCAGGAAATGCTGTTTGGTCAGCTACAAAAGCAGTGGCAGTTATTTGTTTTCTGTTCGCAACCATATCACGCAGCGTTTGGGCCACAGGGGTAATTCTGGTACCAAATTTGGTACGCATTTTCACCATCATGTTTTCAAAATACTTATTAGACAAGGGTCTGTAAATCACCACCAATTGGTACAAAGAATTCAAAGTAAAACCAGGTCCGGCCCATTCCCAGTTTCCGTAATGGCCCATTACAATGATGATGCTTTTCTTTTCCTTGTGCATTTCATTAAGCCATGGTGGATTATGGAAATAGCACCTTTCTTTAGCTTCTTTTTCAGTCGTTTTAAGCGTTTTAAGTGTTTCCAGGATCAGGTCACATAAATACCTGAAAAAGCTCTCAGCAATTTGAATTATTTCCTTTTCAGATTTCTCAGGAAAAGAATTGCGTAGGTTTTCTAAAACTACCTTTTGCCGATATCCGCTAAGTTTGAGGATATAATATAAAAAATCTGAAAATGCATACAATGCCCTAAATGGCAAGGAAGCAATGAGATAGATTAAAGGATAAGTGAGGTAAAAAAGAAAAGCTTGCATTGAAAACAGATTGAGTTCAAATATACTGAATGATTAAATGGACACAATTATTTTAGTATTACAAGTACAAAAAGCATCTTGCTTTAGAGTTTAATTAGTCAAATCAAAGTGTAATTTTCAAAATACATATTAATATAAATCAACTATATGTGTGAAATTTCTAACACTGAATTAGGCAGGCAACTGATGAACCCATCTGGTGAAATCGGTTTGAAAGTAGCTGAAAACATGAATGTTACCAACGCACAATTGTATGATTTTGTACTTCGCTATTTAGAAAATCAGGAGGTGATAAAATATTAGAGATTGGCTTTGGCAAGACTATATCCAAGAATTTGAGATCTACGGCATATTATCAGATTGTCATGAACCATTTGAGCAAGGCAAAGACTACGAAGGCTTTTTGATCTCAAGAAAAAACGTTAAATTTGATATATAAGAATATAGCTATGATAGCAAAAGGAAAAAATGATTACAAGGTTGACTCAACTTTGGATCATAAATATGATGGTAAAATACTTTTTCCCGAAAAAGTAGAGAAAGCAACCCAGTTTGTTAAAAAATTGCAGCAAAGTAAAACCAAATAGTAGCAAGTTTACAGATAGATTTTTAAGTATTTTTATTACACATAATGCTCTCGCGTTATGTTACTTAGTTTTGGTTTTTTTAAAATTAATTCTTTTTAGAAGGGGAGGTGATTAAAAGTTATTGAAATTGCGCCTTACCCGTTAACTACAAAACAGTTAACTTTACGCAATTACCTAAAAGCTTATGTTAACAGTTCACCCTCAATACATTACTGATAATAACGGTAAGAAATTATCAGTGATTCTTCCCATAAAAGAATTTAAAGCAATAATAGAAGAGATTGAAGAATTGGAAGATATTCGTTTGTATGACGAAGCCAAAGCCTCAAATAAACCTTCTGTTCCTATAGACGAAGCTTTTAAAATGATTGAAGCCCAAAGGAAGAACAAATAATGGCTTACAAGGTTACTTTAAAGAAAGGAGCAATTAAAGTTCATTCAAATAGAGTATTCAACAATTTCATATCAATTAAAACTGTAAAAGTGAACTCATCAAATTATAAGGCAATTATCATCAAAAGCCATAAAGACTTTGAATTAGAAAAATTAAAACAACATGATGACGTAAATTCCGTGATTAAGAAAATTGATGGAGAAGCCACTCATGTAACAGAACATGACTTCCATCTATTAAAAGGAATATATATAAAAAAGGAAGAATTCTATAATGAGGGAAATTATGAGGCAGTTGCAAAATTAAGAGATGCAGAATGGAAGTTGATCTTTGAAATTTCTAAAGTTTCAAATGCTGTTCAGCGTAAAGCTTCTTTTTATATTGCAAACATCCATGTTTACATTGTTTTTGTTTGATTATTTTAAACTTTTTTTTTATAACGTTTCATTGATACCCTTTAAATTACCAAATTAATTAAAGAAAATGAGCCTATTTAAATTAACTGTTAAAAGAAGTGGATCAACAAATAGTGTTCATTTTGAAAAGGGGATGAGTATAGAAGTCATTTCATCTTCTAATCCACTCACAATTGCTGGAAAAAAAGAAATTCATGATGCATTTATGAGAAAATATGGAATTGATAGCAAGAAGGCTGGTTTAGACTCGTCTTCAATTTTAGAAGTAGAAAAGATTAGTTGAATTAACGTACACGTAATTATTAATGGAAGCAGAAAAGCTATTGATTGAATATTTGAAAATCCCCAAGGAAACTGCAAAGCCAACATTTTTAGAAATTTGTAAATATCCAGGAAGCAGGTTTGAAGAAATTTGTAGTCGTATATTATGTTTTTTCTTTGATCCACATAAACCTCATGGATTTAAAGATTTGTTCTTAGTATCATTTTTTGAAGCCATAGTTAAAGAATATCCTGATTTTACAAGCCTAAACTTTGTAGATATAAAATCAGAAGTTTATACAGTTGATGGCAAGAGGATTGATATACTAATTGAATTTCCAGGCTATATTATTGCTATAGAAAACAAAATCACTGCTTCGCTATATAATCCTTTGGATTCTTACTGGGAACATATTAGCAAAGGATATCATGATAAAATTGGAGTTGTTTTGACAGTTTTTCCTATTAGTTTTAATGAAAGAATTAATCTCGGTAATTTCATAAATTTAACATATTCGACTTTCTTTCATTTAATTAAAAAAAATATTGGTAGATATTTAATGAGTAGTAATGAAAGGGACCTTATTTTTCTTAATGATTTTATGAAAACAATAGATAACTATAATTTTGTCGGTAGTTTAAACTCGCCCTTGGATAAATTCTTTGATAATAATGAAGAAGATATTAATAAGCTTATTGAGCATTATAAAGATTTCCAGAATAATATTTTTATAATTCAGACTTCAAAAATTAAGGAAATTCAAGAATACATCAAAACTGAGTATAATCTAGAATTTTGGGATTTTGAAAAATGGGATTTGGGTATATTTATTCAATTAACACCATTTAAATTTGGAATTGAAAGTCATTTTGAAAAGTTAAACGGGAATCCGCTTGGGAAATTTTCAATTTCAATCAATACATGGGATAGAAAATCTTTTGACTATTTTCAACCATATATATTAAAAACAATTGCTGGTAAACATCCAGAATTTAGAGATGGCAGAGTATTTGTGGAATATGAAATATTAATAAATTCAAATACAAAAGAAATAGCAGAAAAATTGATTAATCTCTATAAGCAGTTAATAAGTGATATAAGTTCGGCTAATAATCATCTACTTATTTGATCCAATCTGTAGTTTTACTTTTTAAAAGCGCAGGCAAAAAGAATTAATTTTTAAAACTGGTCTGGCGTGTGCCGGCTTTGGTTTTAAATTTTTGCATAACTTTTTAGATGCAAATGATTTAAAATCAAAATGTGATGGCCGATCGGATATTTACACATAACGTCTAATTATAAAATAAATCATCCGCTGTCTGTATTTGTGTGTCGGATTCTATTTATGCAAAGCACGAAGCTTTAGCGCAGACATAATGTAAAATTATAGAAACAAGCGCGCTGGAATCGAGTTCTGAATTTGTTTTATAATGTTCTCGCGTTATGTTAATTAGCTTTGGTTTTAAAAATTAATTCTTTTTAGAAGGGGAGGGGATTTAATTAATTTTGATCTTTTAATTATCAAGATATTCACCACTTGAATACCTTCTTACAAATCTTTTATAACTAGATGAGTGAAATTGGCTTTTAAAATCCTCTGGATGGATGTCTAATCCATTCGTAATCCAGCTTATTTCAGTTTCAAGCAACTTTGGATTAATAATTATTTTTTGATGATCGACATCAATAATAGCATACAAAAAATCAGGAAAGATAGCTCCCTTAATCGAATACTCATTTTCTTTCGGGAAACAACTATCTTTTAAAATAGGCAAATCTTTTGCTTCAATTTCTTTATGTATTTGTTTTAACGAAGTTTTGCTTTGAGCATAATCACTATGAGGTTCTGGTATCCAAAAAAGAAATAAAATTTTATTTGATTCATTGAACAATGATTGTTGTGGAGATGTAGAACTTGAAACGAAAAATACTTTTCTACTACTACCACCTTCGGTTTGTAAACCGTATAAATAGTAATCTCTAAATTTTTCGTTGCCAATCAGCTTATTGACAAAATCTTGCTTATTAGTGGATTGACGAAAATAGGTTTTGATGTTCTCAGAAGCAAGTTGAATTTCTGAGTAACTGCTGAAAATCCACTCCATTGTTTTTTGAGATACATCATTAATCTTTTCAAATGCATCTCGTTCAAAACCTATATCTCCCAAATAATTTTGAGCCTTTTCACCAATAGAGAAAACTTTTGAATAATTATCGCCATTAAGTTTAAATATTAGTCTGGCTTTGAATTCACCTCGAAAGAGTAATTTGCATTTTTTATCTTTTTGAGATTGAAGTAGTTCCTTAATTCGTTTTTGAGTAATTAAAAATTCTTCAATACTTAAAGGATTAATTATTGTATCATTAGGAAGATGCCAATGAACTTTATTTTTGAGCAATGTATTTAATAGCTGTGAAGCGGATTTACTTCTATCAATAGAACTATAAAGTTCATTAAAGCTTTTCATAATTTTGGTCAAAATATGTATTTCCCAAAGCCCCTTCATTAGATGAAAATGATAGATTAAAGGAATCACCCAAAAAAGAAAAAATTAAAGTAGATTTGTCACTATTAATTTGCATATACTTTTTGTCTGATATTTTTTTTATCACGGATAGATATTCCGTCAGTTTGCCGGAGATTTCATCTATTTGAAATAATTTATAAAAATCAGATTTGCTAGGATCTTTTAATATTAAAACCCGATAAGAATGCGTTGCATTCCGAGCTGTATAATTATTATTTTTTGCAGAACTTACAACGCTATAAAAACCTTCGATAAGATCTTTTTCAGTATTTGAAGATAAATACTTCTTAGCGTCAGATTCAGTAGTAATTCCTTGACCTAGAAGATTTGAAGTGTTTAAAAGCATTACCAATAAAAAAAGTTTCATAAAATTAGGTCTCATAAAATGTAAATTTTGATATTTTCATAAAAGTACTCATATTCTTAAAATTTCTTTCCCATTGTTACTGGCAACGGAAATTGGTTGTTTTAAAAAAGCGCGGGCAAAAAGGATTAATTTTTAAAATGATCTGGCGCGTGCTGGCTTTGTTTTTAAATTTTTGCATAACTTTTTAGATGCGAACATTTAAAACCTAAATGTGTTTGCCGTGCGGCTATTTCACATAACGTCTAATTATAAAACAAATCATCCGCTGTCTGTATTTGTGTGTCGGATTCTATTTATGCAAAGCACGAAGCTTTAGCGCAGACATAATGTAAAATTATAGAAACAAGCGCGCTGGAATCGAGTTCTGAATTTGTTTTATAATTTATATTATGTTAAATAGGATTTTGGGAGATGCCCCTTCATTTACTCACAAGTAAATAATCTGCATTATTATAGTGGAATTATTTATCTTGCAACATTGTTGGACTGATATACTCCGCTTAC
>JACMRH010000035.1 GCA_014376535.1 Cytophagales bacterium
TGATAATCCTCATGAAAATCATAATATAAAGTAATTGCTAATTTTTCATCACGGTTTAGAAAGGAATTCTCCATTTAACCAAGACTCCTCTTTTTCTATCTTTCCTTGCGAATTGTAATGCTTCCAAACACCATTTTTTTTGGCATTTACAAAATGGCCACTTGTTTCAATTTTGCCAGATTCATAAAATGTTTTGGACGCTCCGCTTTCTAATCCTTTTAAAAATGAAGTTTCCGATTTAAGTAAGCCATTTTCAAAATGTTCTTTTTGTTTTCCTTCTAATTTTCCAAGTTTGAATGTCGATTTTAATTTAATATTACTGTTTTCATAAAATTCTTCATAAGGTCCATGCAAGACACCGTTCAAGTAGTTTTCCTTTTTGCTTAATATCCCATTGGCAAAAAAATAGGTCCACAAACCTATTTTATTATCTGATTGTTGGTTGCCTTGTTCTTTTATTTTCCCATCCTGGTAAAATTTATATCTGATTCCAGAAATACTTCCATTTTTATACTCTATATCTTCTTCTTTGTTTCCATTTGGATAAAAAGAAATAAAATGCCCATTTAGTTTACCGTTTACATAATCCTGTGAAATCCTTACTTTTCCATTTTGGTAAAACTCTTTTCTTGTTCCATTAAGATTTCCTAAACTATATTCTTCTATTATTTTAATTGATTTATCTGAATAATAATATTTCCAGGTTCCATGTGGTTCTGTTTTTAAAAATGATTTTTCTTCTGTTAGGTTTTCTTCTACATCATAATACTTTGATTTTTGCTCTGTTTCATTATTTTTGAAATAGCTTTCTTCTTTTATGTTGCCATTTTCGTAATAAGTCAAAGACCCACCATTTCTTTTTCCATTTTCGTAGCTTATTTTTTGTTTTAAGGCTCCTTTTAAATAATATCCCTTAATTAAACCATTTAATTGCCCGTCAACAAAAGTACCTTCTGTTTGAAGTTTGCCTTCTTTATAATAGCTTTTAAATATTCCATTCTTTTTGCCTTTTACAGTATTTACTTCCAATGATTTATTCCCATTGTCATAATATTCGATATAGTTTCCATTCAGATAACCATTTGAATAATAAGCTTCAGTTTCCAGGTTGCCAGAGAGATAATAAGTTTTGTTAATACCATTCTGCCGGCCTTCCTTATAATTAAAGTGTTTTAAGATTCTGCCGTCTTCAGATAATTCAATTAACGGACCATTTAAAGTGTCATTAATAAAAAAAGCTTTGGTTTTAAGATACCCATTTTCGTAAAAGGTAAACAAAGTGTCTGTTTTTTCATTTTTAGAATACTCACCTTTTTGAACAATGATTCCTGCATTTGAATAGGCCCAAAATTTGCCTTTTTTCATTCCATCTAAGTATCTTTCGATGGATTTCAATTTCCCATCTCCATAAAAAAAGCAAATATCACCATTTTTAAGTCCCTTATAATGAGGTATTTCACTTTCAATTTTTCCAGAAGGATAATATAAATACATCATCCCTGTTATAATTCCTTTTTTATATTGGCAGCTTAATCGTTTGAAGCCAGAGATACTACAGCTTTCGTAAACACCATTTAAGGTATCATCTTTAAAATATTGCTCTACCTTAATTTTAGGTATGGAATCGCCAGTCTCGAAAAACTCTTGCCATAGTCCACTCTTTTTTCCTTTAGTATAAAAACCCTGAATTTGAACCGTTTTAGAAGTTTCAAAATACTTAATATACACACTGTCTTTTACGGTAGTGTCATCTTCTAAAACATAAAAAATTTCAATCGGAATTTTCCTGATGCCTGTTAAGACTTCAGTTCCATCTGTCTGAACTGTTCTTTGTCTGGATTCAATGTAATTAACTTTTTTTAATCTTCTCTGGCTTTCTGCTTCCCAAGAATAGATCAAAAGAATGCATAGCAAAAAGTATATCCTCATGCGATATTAACCTTTAAATCCAAAAAGTTTCTTGTTAATTACCGCATTTTCAACTTCTTTGGGGACAAGGTTTTGCCAACCATCTTCACCATTCTTAATCATTTTCAAGACATTGTCTGAAAATATATGTAAAAGTTCTTCCTTATAACCTTTTATACCACTGATTTTATCATTCGCAATTAGATATTGGTATAGAAAATGCAATGTCTCTGTTACTTTGAAATTTTCATGAGTAACAATTTCGCCTGTTTGAAGGTCACGGGTAGGGTAGATGTATAATTCAACATTCCTACTGAATAACTGTGCAAACGATTCCAGGATTCCTCCATTAAGTTTTGTGTAGAAATCTTCATTAAAAACATCAGCCAGATTGAATGGCCCCATAATTATTCCTATTTTCTGTTTGGTGTAGGTTGATAGAAAATTGACTAATCTATGGTATTCCTGGTAATTTGATATTAGAACTGTATATCCAAGAGAACTTATTATATCTACTCTATCAAGGAAATCCTGTCTGTCAATTCCATCTTCAGATCTTAGGTTATTGAGAGTGATTTCAGCCACTGTCATAATTTTATCAGCTTCAACTCCCTTTTCTTGCACAAAATGGTCATAACCAGTCTTAAGCATGTCCTGGTTTACAATAGTAAATGGCCTAAATCTACTTCTGATTAATAACAGGTTTTTTTTCCAAAATAAATCACTTGGTTCCGCTACAGTTCCATCAGGTTTAAATGCCGCTGCATCAGTAAACCCTTTTTGGACTAAATATAACATCATTAGACGGTTATCAACTTTTGAGAATTCCGGTCCCGAAAAACGGATCATGTCAATCTTAATCTTCTCAGAGGTTACGCTTTCCATTAAAGAATCTACCAATAATTCTGGTGTTCTGTAATTGTAAAAAGCTCCATAAACCAAGTTAACTCCCACAATTCCAACAGCCAATTGCTGATCATGAATGTCATTTTCCATTAATCTGACATGTATTACAATGTCATTAGGTTCTGCTCCTGGCTCAAGCTGGAACCTTATTCCCATCCAACCATGACTAGTGGTGGTCTTTTTATAATTTATTGTAGATATGGTGTCTGCAAAAGCAAAAAATAATGTTTCTTGGGATCTTTTTTCTTTAAGTCTTTGTAAAAGCAAAGTATACTCCCTTGTAAGCATTTTTATCAACCTTGGCTCACAAACATACCTTCCACTCTCTTCAACCCCGTAAATGGAGTCGCTGTATGTCATATCGTAAGCAGAAATAGTTTTGGCAATTGTTTTTGATGCAGCACCGGCTTTGAAAAAAAATGCTGCTACATCCTGTCCTGCTCCTATTTCTGCAAAAGATCCATATGTGCGTGGATCCAGGTTAATTTCTAAGGCTTTTTCTCTAGGCGAGAGAACTTTAATCTCCATAAATAAATGAATACTTTCTAACCTTTACGATTTACGATTATTTAGGTTTGTTTAAAACCTAAATGTAAAATTAGATAGCTTGAAACAAAAAAGCCCCGATTAAACGGGGCTTTCAAATATCTAAACCGCTATTTTTTACTCTATTGAAAGGATCTTAAATTCAACCCTTCTATTAAGACTTCTGCCTTGTTTTGTAGTGTTCTTAGCAATTGGTTGATTTTGGCCAAATCCTTCAAACTTCACTCTTGAGATATCAATTCCTTTTTTGACCAGGTACTGCTGTACTGACCTTGCTCTCCATTTAGAAAGTTTCAGGTTGGCATCTGGCTTACCTACATTATCTGTATGACCTTCTATTTGAATTTTTATATTGATATTTCCATTTAAGAAGTCTGCAACTTTGTTTAATTCTGAATAAGATTTAGGTTTCAATGTTGCCTTGCCACTTTCAAAGAAAATATTGTTCAGTTTGACACTTTGACCAACTTCTAATGGTGTCACATAAAGGTCTTTAATAACTTTTACATTACTTTTTTCCTTGGTAAGATCAAGTGGTTCATATTGTGGGAAATATTTAGGAAGACTGGCATTCACTGTATATGATGAGCCTAAACCTAGTTCTGCTTCATATTCACCAGTAGAAGCATTATAACTAGAACCGGGGATATCGTGTCCATTAGATTGTATTTTTACATCTTGGGCATTTAACAATGGTTTATTTGTTTTCCTATTGATAACTTTTCCTGCAACAACGGCAGTAGTGCTAACATAAGTACCATATAAATTTTTAGTTAAATCGGTAGGTTCTGTTGTAGTACTCAAATCAACGGTTGAAGGAATACCTTTATATTTGGTGGAGGTATAAGCTAAAGAGTAAGATTTTTTTAGTGGAAGATATATTTTATAAGTAGAATTGGCTGTATCAATTATAGCGGAATCCACTATTTCTCCATTAACCATTAATTTAGGATTGAATTTGCTTCCGATTTTTTGAGTTGTACCTTTTAGATAAAACGTTCCAGAAACAGTTGCAACGGGATTTGATCTTACAAATAAGTCTTTTTTAATTTCCTGGTACTCATCAATTTTAGTAAAATCAAGTTTTACCGGTTCTCCTACAAATTTTCGAGCATTCACAGATAGTGTATAGTTCTTGCCATAAGGCAACAGGATCTCATATTTACCTTCAGGATATTGAATTTTAATGGAATCTATTACTTTTCCATCAACTGCAATTTTAGGTGAAGTAGACGATGGTAAAATGGCTCTTGGGTTATAAACTAAAACATTGCCAGTAACTAAAACATAAGGCAATGGTTGCAGATAAAGATCTTTGTGTATTTGGGTAAATTCCCTAACATTAGATACATCCAATGAATCTGGTATTGATTTATAGTTTTTAAGCTCAGCTGAGATATTATATTTTTGTCTTAATGGAAGTTTAATTTTATAAGTTGCTGAGTCTCTGTTTATCCAAATAGAATCAATTTTATTACCATTTGATAAAACAGTAAAGTTTTTTCCAGGGCCTAATATTTGACTTGTTAGGCTATTCAAAATTCTACCTTTTACTTCAACAAAAGGATTTTCTTCAAATAGTTTAATTTTAAAAAGATCAGATTGACCTAAAGACTTCTGTGTAGAGGCATAATATCCTATGCTGCCTTTCTGATTTGTCCGGAAATAGGAATCCCATTCTTTTGAATTGATTGTGTCATTTAAAGGCATTGGTGTACTCCACATTGTCCAGGTTTCATCTAACCTGGTTGATTTGTAAATTTGATAATTATATTTTTGTTCTTCTTTCGTTTTTGCTCCTCTATTGCTTGTGAAATATAAGGTTTCATTATCATAAGATACAAAAGGTGCCTCTTCGTTTGATTTTGCATCGTTGATAACTTTGCTTATTTTTTTAGGTTTGGTCCATTTGCCTCCCTTATTTAAGCTAACATATAGGTTATTTCTTTTACCATTATAATGATGAGAATAGCTGTATATGATCACTTTATTATCAGAAGTCATCCATACATTACTTTCCTTGCCTTCATTCAATCTCGTATAACCTTTGATTTTTAATTTCTCAGGAGCAGACCATTGATCATTGTCATTTCTAGTTACAACAGATAGGCCCCTTTTTAGCCATTTTATCTTTTTGCCTTTAGAATATATACCATCTATCAAATAAGTTTGTTTACCGATACATGTAACAATAGCATTATTTCTTGCATTGTTAAAAGGTGCCTCCAACCTTTTGGCAGCACTCCAGGTGCCATCCGGCTGTAAATAACTAAACCATATATCCTGACTGTCATATTTACCATATGTATTTTCAGGATGGTTTTGTCTGTTGAAATACAAGGTTTTACCATCATCAGATAAAACAGGATTTAATTCAGGATAAACTGTATTTATGTTTGGGCCAAGATTTTGAGGCAGAAAAGAATTATTCTGTGCAATTGCATTTCCTAATACAAAGAAAGTAAATGTTATTACTATTCTTTTGAAAGCAGATAAAAATAAGATCTTCATAATTTAACAGTTCCAGGTAAAATAATTACTTTTTGTATTCGAAGGTTTGCTTGCTTGGTGTATGTATTTTACCAAACACCAGGTTCATGCCAGCTCTAAGATTGAATGTTTTTAAGGGATCAACGGTATTATGTGTTATTTCAAATCCATCCAAAGCAGATCTTACCAGAGGCCCTACAATATTGTCTCCTGCTACATAAAGTTGGCAAGGACCAACTTTTGCCATTAAACCCAATCCAATATTATCATAAACACCATATTGGATATTGTATGTACCTACGACATTAAATACACGGCCGAATTTATGATATGCAGAGAAAGTAAATGCGGGACGCAGCTTTTTGTAGTATTCAAAATAGGCCATTATACCTAAATGAGTTTTAAAGGTGATGTTGTATTTTACTGTAAGATAAGCCTGGGGTATCATCCATCTTCTGTAACTTTCATTTGTGGTTGTGTATTTAAATGATTCTTTAAACTCGTTCACATTAGAAGAATCAGCTTTATTCTGTCCTCTAACATAATAACCAAAGGCATCAAAACCCCTAAAATCCTGTCCACCAGTAATTTTTCTGTTTACAATGTCAGATTTCCAATTGATAAAACCCATATTGATAACGGATAAGGAATAATGCCATTTGTCATTTGGCTTATAGGTAGCACCAAGGTCAATAGCCGCACCCGGATTTTTAGATAAATCCCAGATATTATCGGCTGGGTTTTTTACTGTCTTTCCGTTACTTTTTTCATAATTATCAACAGGTGTCATGTCCTCTCTTAAACCAGACGATCTTAGGTTCATGTCTGATAAGGAATGGAAAGCAAAATATTTATCTTCAAACTCAACACCAGAATTTTTGCCAGGATCTAAGTTGAAATTGACTATACCATTGATATATTTTATGTTGGAACCTAAAACCCAATGTTTCCATTCCTTTGCGATACCAAAACCAATATTTCTATAAACATCGAAATCAGCTCCAAAATTTTTAAAATTAATATCCTGGCCTATTTTATCTCCATTGCCATTCACAATAAGATCCATAAGGTTTTTAGGATATGAATACCTGAACTTCATTTTAACCTGCGAGAACAGTGAAAAATGCATTTTTCTGACTTTCACCCTCACATGAAACAAATCAACTTCACTTCCTGCATAAAAATAATTTTGCACATCGAGTTTTCTGTATGCGTTTCCGATGTTCCCACGTACTGTATCATTTGAATACGTACCTCTTTGAATTAGGTCTCCATAGCGAAAGCCAGTATTAGTCAATTGCATTCCAACGGATGAAATAATTGGTAAACCAACGCTTACAGTATGGACCGAAATTGAAGAAGGATTTACATAAGTTGACTGGAAAAGATTTTCCATATTATATAACGTAAGGTCATTTTGCCCATAAACAGCAAATGAACCCATCAGTACTCCAAAAAATATTTTAAAAGATTTTTTCACGGTAGGTTATGGTTTCTTTTTTGTAATTAAATCGCCTTCAGTCAGTTGTCCCGGATTAACTCTAAGTTTAGCCAAGGCAGATAATTTAAAAGTTAAAGCTTGATTTATAGTAAACTTCACATCTGTTGAATTGGCATTGGGAGTGAGAAGGGTACCTTTTACTATAATAATATTGGCAGCAGAAATACGTGTGTATTTTTCTTTACTAACTGTGATGATTTTATCAATTTTGGTCGTGTTTGTAGCTGCCAAATTGTTTAAATCAAAAGTTGCAGGGTCAATTATAACATCCGATTCTGGTGGAGATATAAGAGAATCAATTGGAGTATAAATTATCCTTCCCTTGGAGTTTGTTTCTCTTTTATTTGTGTCACAGAAATAAACCTGGATTTTAGTAGCCAGTGGGATAGAGTTTTCGCTTCCCATTCTGAATTCAACATAGTCAACATGTTCAGGTTTAACCATTTGTACGTCTCTTATACTATCTGTAAGAGATAGATACCGAATTGCCCCGTGCATGGGAAGCCTTAGATAGGTGTAAAGCTCTATTTGCGAATCATCTGATATATAAGCGTCTTCATTGGAAGATGCTAAAAGATCAATATAAGGAATATTAAAAGTGAATTTACTTGGAGCACCTTGAAGTAAGGTAACGATATTGGAGGTAGACTTATTTACATTAATGTTTGTAGAAACAGATTTTCCCAGAACGTCCCCTTTTAATAAGGTAGTATTTCCTGGAATTTGCATTGTACCGGCATTAACAGAAAGCGAATCTTGCCTGTTATCTGCGTAATTCATAATAGCATTTTGTATGTGTACAGCAGGAACTACACCAAAACTATTTCGAAAATCAAACTCTACACTTGGATCTGCAAATTTAATATCGGCCTCTACTGAATTTTTGAAAACTGCAATTTCAGTAGAACCAGAAAGGAAAGGGGTTTCAATGCGAAGTGGCTTGAATTTTCCAATCAAATATTTATATTTAATTTCTGATAATTTGATATCAAATTTAATTGAATCGCTTGGCAAAATAGGGTTTGCAATAACTCCATTGTCTTTCGCTGCAATCACAATATTTGTCATCGCTAAAGCCAATTTGTTTTTTTGTCCGGAAGCAGACTTTAATTTATATCCTGCAAGTGATATTGGGCCATCTTTTATACTAAGCTGATTAGAATAATTAAAAGAAACTTGTTTAGAATAAGGAGTTCCTGAAGGACTAACTAAATCCGGGAAGGTTAATAAAAATGAAATATCATGCATATAGGTAGATATTCCAGTCAAATTTAAAAATCCCGCTTTAAAGCTCAGTTCATTGATAATTTCCTGGTTATCCATTTCGAACGGCACGAAACCTTTCATATCTGGCGGGTTTAAAGTTTGGCCTTTTGTGATAATTACAGCACCAAATCCGAATGCAGGATTAAAAGCAAATTTGTCCGGAAATTTTAATCCGGCAAGAAGATCATCACCTTTAGGGGAAACTACAGTGTCTTTGTAAATAAATGTAATCAGCCCATCAGGACCGATTTCAATTGTTACACTAGAAGTATTTTTATTAACAGCCTCTGATAAAGCCATCCTCGTGTTGACAATTGGTATGCCCCAGGTTGGTGTTACATCATCCCATTTAA
>JACMRH010000368.1 GCA_014376535.1 Cytophagales bacterium
ATCTGCACTGGAACTACGCCCCATTTTGATGATGATCACTGTAGCGATGTTTGGTTTAATTCCGGCAGCAATCTCAAACGGAATTGGTTCTGATATTCAAAGGCCTCTGGCAACTGTAATTATTGGAGGCTTATTTTCTACACTTTTATTTACTCCTTTAATTATTCCTCCCGTTTACTATTTATTGGAAAGAAGAAAATTAAAAAAATGAACATTGATATGATCCTAGGCTCCCACCGTCGTAGCCTCGGACAAAATTGTATATCCAAAGAGCCAGGCCCATTATAACTCTTTGTTCCGCTTGTTTCCCATTCCTTTCTCGAGGGCTCAAAGAAGACATTTACCCATAATTTTTTAATGCCTTGGTTTTGATCCTTATTCTTTGTGTTTTGCTCCAAGTTATTTTATATCTCCTGCGGTTTCCCTTTGTTTATCAAGGTTCGCCACAACATACGATATCATGTTAACCATTTCTTTTCCCGGGCAGTTATATTATGCTTGAACATTGGCCTGACTTCAGGCGCAATTTCAAATAGCCGTTTGTAAAATAAATTACCGGCTTCTTCTGCTGTCAGTATTACTAGAGCCCACGAACTTTTAACTGATTTAATCTGGTCAGAGGTCATTAAATTTATCGTTCTACTGAAATTTTTAGGAAATAATTATAGGTTAATCACCTAAAACTTTGCCATTTTATCAAATTTGAATTATAAAACATATTAGCGGTTTAAAATCTTTTAAATTTTATATTTTCATTTTACCCAAAAAGTATAGGAAACAAATATTAAAAATCGCTATTTTGAAATCCTGAATGGTTTTTTGTTGGTAGAATCAGAAATAATATCAAAAGTAAAAAAAAGTGATGCTTTAGCTCAAAAGCAATTATACAATCTCCTTGCCCCATCATTATTTGCAACATGCCTTCGTTATACAAAATCCAAATATGAGGCTGAGGATTTTCTACAAGACTCTTTTGTAAAAATCTTTCAAAACATAAATACATTCAGATCTGACGGCCCCATAGCAGCATGGGCCAGAAGAATCACGGTAAATACTGTAATTGAGGAGTTTAAGAAAAGAGATTTACTCAGGGAAAGCCATGATTTGCAAACACACGGCAACCATTTACCCGATAATTCAGTCAATGCATTATCAGTTTTATCTTTTCAGGAATTAAGGAATCTGATCAATAGATTGCCTAACGGAAAAAAGGTTGTTTTCAACCTTTTTGTATTAGAAGGGTATAATCATAAAGAAATAGCTGAACTCTTAAATATTACAGAAGGAACACCAAAATCTCAATTAGCTAAAGCAAAGGAACTGTTGGCAGAAATGCACAGGATACAAAACGAGGATGCCGGATAAATTACCCGAAAATATTGATCAAATTTCTTAGTTCCTGGAAAGATAAATCTGATAATACATTGACTGAATTATCAGATAAATGGTTGCCGAGTGTTTGTAAATCATGGCATTCCCTGAGTAAATCTCTTTTCTTAAACTCCTCAATTACAGTATTTACCGTGATTCTTCTGGCCCATGCTG
>JACMRH010000369.1 GCA_014376535.1 Cytophagales bacterium
AGAAATATGCATACCCTGTCCGGTAGAACCAGACCAAGCTCCGTTTCCCCAGGCAAATACATTACCATCCTTATCTAATGCCAAACCTATTACATCTCCTGCGGAAATAATTGAAATATTTGAAAGTAGGCTATTGTCCAAAAATTTGACAGGAAACGCATAACTCGATGCGCCTGATATACTACTATACTGATAAGGTTTGCCATTCGTACTTCTTCCTAATTGCCCATTAATATTATTACCCCAGGAAAATACAGTACCTAATCCATCACTATCCTCATCAACCAAGGCATAGGCAGTTGCATCTCCGGCACTTACATTTATAACATTTAAAAGCGGTGCAAGTGTATTTCCATCCAATACAAATACCGGACTACGTCTTTCAGTCGTGGTACCATCTCCCAGTTGCCCTGATGTATTTTCAGAAACCAGATCATTGTTACTACCCCAGGAAACCAAACGGCCATCATTTAAAATTGCGAAACTGTTAAGGTTTCCAGAGCTTACTAATTTAACGCCAATCAGATTTCCAAAACCATCATCGTAAACTGTACCTGCTAATACACCAGCTTTAACTTGCGAAGGTTGTGTAATAACACTATCAAGTGAACTATTACCTATCTGACCATTACTATTATTTCCCCATGCCCAAACTGACCCATCACAAGCTAAGGCAACTATATGCTTTCCCGAACCAGCCGCTAATTGTTTAAATTTGAGGCCATTGAATTTATTTGATCCAGTAATAGGTTTGGGTAGTGTTTCATACGCATTAGCGCTTCCAACTCCTAATATACCTGTATACTCAGTTTTGGCGAATTTAATTTGGTTTGATCCCCAGGCAAAAATTTTACCTGAAGAACATATCATAGCCGAAGAAGCTAGATATCCACTTATAGGTGAATCATTTTGAGATTGACTTTTAAAAGATGTTAGAAGAATTAAAAAAAGAATGTAATGTGCCTTCATATACTTTAAATTTGTAGCTAATGTAAAATTCAGGTTATTTAATTAAATAACAATAAGTTGGATCTCTTTATTTAAATAGAATCATTTTTAATTCCCATATAAATAAGCTAAATCAATGAGGGTTGCTGAGCAAATCCATCTTCTTTCAAAACTCACAATCCCAAGAATCTGGAATATCCTGAAACTCTGGATTTCATTTCACGTTTCGCAATATTTCAACAAACCTGTTTTAATATCTTACCCATCCGGAATTTCCATAGAACCAACCACTTCCTGCAATCTCCGCTGTCCCGAATGCCCAAGTGGATTACGTTCCTTTACACGGCCAACAGGAATGCTGGACCAAAAGTTATTTCAGAAAACTATTGATGAAATTTCAAAACACACTTTCTATTTAACACTCTATTTTCAAGGTGAACCTTATTTAAACCCTACATTTCTTGAGATGGTAAAATACGCTTCACAAAAGAAAATGTATGTTGCGACAAGCACCAATGCACATTATTTAACTGAAGAAAAAGCCAAGGAAACAATAAATTCAGGTTTAGATAAGCTCATAATTTCCATTGATGGCACTTCTCAGGAAACCTATGAACAATACCGGGTTGGCGGACAATTATCCAAAGTACTGGAAGGAACTAAAAACGTAATTTACTGGAAAAAACAATTAAAATCTTCCACTCCTTATGTTGTTTTCCAGTATCTGGTAGTGAAACCAAATGAACATCAGGTAGCTGAAGCAGAAAAGCTTGCTAGTGAATTGGGAGTAGATGAAATTGTTTTTAAAACCGCTCAGGTTTATGAACATGAAAAAGGATCACCCTTAATCCCTGACAACCCCAAGTATTCTCGGTACAGATTAAACGAAGACGGCACATATTCCATTAAAAACAAACTCCTCAACCAATGCTGGAAAATGTGGCAATCCTGTGTGATGACCTGGGATGGAAGAATTGTGCCTTGTTGCTTCGACAAAGATGCTTCTTTTGTGCTGGGTGATTTGAAAGAACAAAGGTTTAAAGATATCTGGCATTCCCCAGCCTATAATTCTTTCAGGAATTCTATATTGCAAAGCCGTTCTGAAATAGAAATTTGTAAAAATTGTACGGAGGGAACAAAAGTATTTGCCGATTGATAGGAATGAAATTTTTAATAACGCTACTACTTTCGCTGGTTACTCTATTCTCATTTTCACAAGAAAAGCCTAAAAAGCAGATCCTAAAAGAAATCGGTTTCTGGCCAGGGTTTGGATATGGAAATAACCAAAAAAGCTTGCCGGAAGGAAATTATCAGCCCTATTATTTTTTATTTCATGTCGGTTTCTGGCCTTTTGCTAATAATACTTTTCTGCATGAAAGCTTTCAATTCTATCTTGAGCCTCAATACAATTACGTTCAGATCGTTTCAGATTCAAAGACTAAAAATGCGAGCGAATTCGGTTTAAACATTGGAGCGAAGTATATTTATCCTCTATTGAAAAACCTGGACCTATTTATGTATATCAGCACCGGGCCCCACTCTTACAGCGCAACTACAGAAAGGCAGGCTCCAGGTTATCTGTTTTCAGACAATATGGGAATAGGAACATATTATCATTTTTCTGATAAGCTCGCCGGAGTTTTTACTTTTCGGATCAGGCACATGTCAAATGCAGATACTCGACAGCCCAATCATGGCATCAATACAGATAATTTCCATTTGGGAATAAGTTATTTACTAAACAAATAAGTTTGGCTTTGGAGCAGGAAACCCTTCCCATTATCACCAAAAAGCAATTATCGCTTCGAAATGGAAATGATAAGATTGAAATATGGTGTGCTTTCAAAGGCTTGGTTTATGATGTGACCAAGTCAAGAATGTGGAAAAATGGAAAACATTACGAACACTGGGCTGGACAGGATTTAACAGCAGAAATGGAAGACGCTCCGCATAATGAAAATGTATTCGACAAATTTAAAGTGGTCGGAAAGTTGGAAAATTAAACCATTTTATGAATTTTGTAGAATATCCGGCAGGACTAAGCTCAAATTCTGTTCCTGCTTTTTTTTAAAATATAACTAATTACTCAATAAATGATCGCAATAGCAGATAGCGGAACTACCAAAACTACATGGCAGTTTGTAGACAAGGACGGCTTCAACAAACGTTTCAACACCATTGGCTTTAATCCATATTATCAGGATACAGAAAGCATTTACAGCAATATCATGACTGGCCTAATTCCGAACGTGGATATGAGCAGACCTCTTGAATACATTTATTTTTATGGTGCCGGTTGCGAACAGGAGGATAAAAGAGAGGAAGTTGCAGTTGCACTTCGCAAAGCATTTCCAAAAACTAATGTCTGGGTTAACCATGATCTTTTAGCTGCTGCAAGAGCATTATTTGGTGACAATCCTGGACTTGCCTGTATTTCAGGAACTGGTTCTAACACTTGTCTTTATGATGGAAAGGACATCACGAAAAATGTTCATTCTTTAGGCCTTTTTATGGGAGACGAAGGTAGTGGTGGATACAAAGGCAAATTATTTGTTACTTCTTACATCCGTGAAGATCTTCCTGCTCATTTAAGAGCTGATTTTGAGGCCACAAATACAGACCGTACTGCAGATATTCTGGACAGCGTTTATATTAAGCCTTTTCCAAGCAGGTATCTTGCCTCTTTTATGCCGTTTATTGTGAAACATCTTGGTGATCCTTATATGAGAAACCTTGTGAAAAACAGTTACAGAGATTTGTTTAACAATTGTATTTCGAAATATCCATCTTACAAAGAAAAGGATATCGCATTTATTGGTTCAATTGCCCATTATTGCAAAGAAGTGTTGGATGAAGTTGCTGCTGAATATGGGGTGAAAGTTTCAAAAGTAATCCGCAACCCTATGGATTCACTTTCAGAGTATCATCTCCATCTGAAGAATTAGTAAATTACCTCTGAATAAATAGTTAAAAGGAGCGTAGATTAAAATCTGCGCTCCTTTTTTAATGTTATGGCTATCATTTTTTTCTAGTTTTGAATCAAAGTCCAAATCTTGTAGTGGCCATATTAAATTTTATCAGTGTAAAACATTTTTGCCCGCAGGTTTTAAAATTTATTACTTGTGTAAGCCTTTTCTTAATTTCTGGCCATTGTTTTTCACAAAAGTCATTGATGTTGAAAGAAGCCATTGCCATGGCTGACAGTCAGAATATTTACCTGAAAGCATTAAAATATAATATTGACATTGCTGAAGCAGATATTATTACAGGCGGACTCAGGCCTAATCTCAATTTTAATAACCAAAGCCTTCAGTTATTAAACCCCAATTACTTTACTCCCGGTACCGGTGCTTTGAATAACCGCAACAGACAAGTCTGGTACCAGCTGACCAAACAATTTCAATTGGCGAATAAAAGAAAGCTTAAAATTGACCTTGCCAAAGAAAATGTAAATTCTACAGTTGCTGATATTGAGGAATTTAGAAGGAATTTATCCCTGGAAGTTGCCAATGTCTGGCTTAACATGTGGTTGCTGAAAAATAACTTAAAGCTTCTGCAATCCTCAAAAAAGAACATTGATACATTAATTAATATAAATAAGGTAAGGCTCAAAAATGAAGTGATTACACCAGTAGAACTTATCCGGACAGAAGTTCTTGCAGATCAATATGACTTGGATGAAAAAAAGACAAGACAAGAACTTTATTTTCAAAGCCTGAATTTGGCCTTCCTGCTTGGTATCCAGGACAGTGTCCAAATCAGAAGTTCTGATACACTTGATGTTTCTAATTACTTTATGCCTTTGGATTCAATACTTCAGGAATCTATGAGAAACAGGACAGACGTAGTTCAGGCACTGGCAGCATTGCGTGTGAGTGAAGCAAACCTGTCATTGCAGAAAGCATTTTCAATGCCAAATATTGAAGCAGGAGGAATTTACAATCCTCAGAACTCAATTCCTTATGGAGGAATTTTTATTACGGTCCCTTTGCCATTTTTTGACCGGAACCAGGGAGAAATTCAAAAATCCAAAGTTGTAAAAACCCAGGCACAAAGCAATCTGGAAGTTGCACAGGCAAACGTAAGAAAAGAGGTAACCATCGCCTACCTTGCTTTTGAAACCCAGAAAAGGAACCTTGGTGAAGCAAAAGATATTCTTATAAAATCATCGCGGGTATTAAATACTGTTCGCTATGCTTATTTAAAAGGAAATACTACCATTATTGATTACCTGGAAGCCCGAAGGTCGTTATACGACACCCAAAAATCTTACAACTCAATTTTATACAATCTCAATCAAAGCTTTATAAACCTGCTGTTCTATTCTGGGTTGATTAATAGCTTTAATAAATTCTAACATGAGAATAATCCTGATTATAGCATATATTTCTATCGTATTTTTGTTTTCCTGCAAAGAAAAGAAGAAAGAGCAAGCTCCGGTATCTAACAATTCACCACAAATAACAAATGGTGGGAAACTCATTACTTTTCTTCAGGTCAGCCCCAATTTTCAATCGCTACCTGTAAGTAAAAATGCACTTGACGGAACCTTTACAGCTCCCGCCATCGTGATTGCGAATATTTTAAAACCTGCTGCATACGCCGCAACGCCTATAATCCTATTTGACAATCCAGATCTTACCCAACTATATTCCTCCTATCTACAAAGTTCTGCGCATTATAAACAAAACCTTGATTTTTTAGCCCGCGCCAGGGACATGTACGAGCATCAGGCAGGAACAGGAAGGGAATTAAAAGAAGCTGAAACCGATTTAACTGAAGCCGCAACAGACATGGCTGAAAAAGAAGCAAGATTTAGAATGTTAGGTATAAAACCAGAAGAACTAAAACACCCAAAACCTGGTAATGCCTGGCTTATGTCAGACGTGCCTGAATCCATTCTGAACAATATTCAAACCGGTAAAAAAGTAAGTATTGAATTTTCTTCCTATCCTGGACAGAAATTTACAGGTTTGGTTTCTGCCATCGGGGAAGTGATTGACAATAATACCAGAACTGTTAAAGTAAGAATAAGCCTTGACAATAAAGAAAACAAAGTAAGGCCTGGAATGTATGCCAAAGCCAATTTTTATGTTTCTGTTAACAATACTCTTTCAATACCAGTAAGTTCTGTGGTTGCTGTTCAGGGAAAAAACTACATTTTTATAAAGAAAGGTAATTCCTTTACACGGCAGGAAGTGGTTACCGGACAACAGCTGAAAGATCAGATCCTTGTTTTAAGTGGGGTGACTAACAATGATTCTGTAGCTTATAAAGGAACTATGCTTCTAAAAGGTTTAAGCTTCGGTTACTGATCATGATCAATAAACTACTCACTCTGGCTTTAAAATTCCGGTTGGCAACAATTATTGCAGGGATTTTTATTTGTGCCTGTGGTTATTACTGTTACACCTTATTAAAGGTAGAAGCCTATCCTGATATTTCTGATACGAACGTTGTCATTATTGCTCAGTATCCGGGTCGGGCTGCTGAGGAAGTAGAGCAACAGGTGACTATTCCAATCGAAAGAGCCCTCAATTCTGTAGCAAATGTTATCTCAAGAAGGTCCAGAACTATTTTTGGCCTTTCTGTAGTGCAATTAACCTTTACTGAATCAACAGAAGATTTTTATGCCAGACAGAATGTTATTGAAAAACTTAAATACGCCCAGCTCCCAGATGGTGTTGAGCCTGAACTTGGCCCTTTAAGCACACCGGTTGGAGAAGTTTTCAGGTACGTAGTTGAAGGAGATGAGCGGTATAGTCCAATGGAGATCCGCATTATACAGGATTGGCTTGTGAGACCACAAATACTTCAGGTTCCGGGTGTAGCAGATGTTACAGTATTTGGTGGCCCTATCAAACAATTTCATCTTCTTACAAGCCCCGAAAAACTCAAGCGCTATAACCTTACTATTAAAGAAGTTATAGATGCAGTTGAAGAAAACAATCTGAATACAGGAGGTGGAATTATTGAAAGAGGAGGTCAGGGATTTGCCATTCGTGGAATCGGTGCGGTAAGGGGTAAAGAAGACATTGAAAAAATTGTAATTACTGCCATCGATGGTGTTCCTGTTTACATGAAGGACATAACAGAAGTTGAAATAGCTCCTCCAAGTCCAACAGGGGTATTAGGGTACAACATTCCTGATGAAAAACTGGACATAACTGGTGCAACAGAAGGAATAGTTTTGCTGAAAAGAGGGGAAAACCCAAGTGATATTCTTGAAAAGCTAAATGCGAAACTCGAAGAAATGAAACAAAAGGAATTGCCGGAAGGAATTTCAATCCGAATTGTTTATGCTCGTTCTGCACTTGTTAATTACACACTAAAAACGGTCTCTCATACGCTTTTAGAAGGAATTCTTATTGTGATTTTCGTATTGATTTTATTTTTAGGCGACATACGTTCAGCTCTTATAGTGGCTGTCACCATTCCTTTCTCCTTGCTGTTTGCTTTCATTATGATGAAGCTAACGGGCATTCCAGCAAATCTCCTTTCTCTGGGCGCAATAGATTTTGGAATTATTGTGGATGGGGCATGTATAATGGCTGAAAGGATTGTTTTTCATATTAAAAATGCTACGGAAGAAGATAAAAAATCAGGAATTATAGAATTTACAAAAACCACCGCTCAACATATCGGAAAGGAAATTTTCTTTACCGTAACCATTATTATTTGTGCCTACTTACCTCTCTTTACATTACAAAGAGTTGAGGGCAAGTTATTTTCCCCAATGGCCTATACATTGTCCTATGCAGTAATTGGATCTTTACTTTGTGCCCTTACACTAATACCTGTACTGCTTTCTTTTGTATTTAAAAAGAAGTTTGAAATGCCCGTAATTCCTTTAGAAAACAGAAAAAAGAAACTGTTCGATTATGTTTCGGGAGCTTATCAAGCCTTATTGAGAGGAATTTTTGCCAAACCGGTATTGGTAGTTAGCATAGCAGGTTTGTTGGTCGCAGGAGGTTTTGCATTGGCTACAAGAATAGGAACTGAGTTTTTACCTGAACTGGATGAAGGGTCTATCTTTTTGAGGTGTTTTCAACCATCTGGTATTTCAATAGTTGAAAGTTCTAAAGCCGCACCGGTGATCAGAAAAATTATTTCTCACCACCCCCAGGTTAAAAGTGTCATAACACAAACGGGAAGGAACGACGATGGAACTGATCCATTTGGACCTAACCGAATGGAAATTATGGTAGACTTAAAACCTTATGACGAATGGGTGAATGATACTTCTAAAAAGGAATTGATCGAAACAATTAAAAGAGAATTATACACAGCATTACCTGGAGCCTATTTTTCCTCAGGCCAACCCATAATTGACCAGGTGACTGAAATGGTAAACGGAAGTGCCGCTGATCTTGCTATTAATTTATCTGGTGATGATCTTGTGCAACTTAGGGCAAAAGCTGATACAATTGTAAGTGTAATAAAACAAATTGAAGGTGCAACAGATCCTGGAATTGAGCAGGAAGGGCCTCAGGCACAAATTGCGATAGAAATAAACCGGGAAAATGCTGCCCGCTATGGAATAAATGTAAGCGATATACAATTAATGGTAGAAGCTGCCATAGGAGGAAAAGTGATAGGTACAGTATATGACAAGGCAAAAAGGTTTGACATAGTTGTCCGTTTCCTGGCAGAAAACCGGAATACCGTAGATATTATCAGCAGCATGTTGGTTCCTTCCGTTTCCGGACAGCTTATCCCCATGAGAGAACTTGCTGAGGTTCATATCATTGAAGGACAAACTAACATTACGCGTTCTGACAATAAAAGGCTAATCACAGTAAGAACGAATATAAAAGGCCGTGACCAGGGTGGATTTGTAAAGGAAGCTCAACAGAAACTTGCAGGTAAAATTAGAACCACCAAAGGTTCGGACTTAACCTATGGAGGTCAATTTGAAAACCTGGAAAGGGCGGGATCAAGGCTTTTAATGGTGATTCCTCTAACCATGCTTATAATTGCCCTGATACTGTATTTAATGTACAGAAATGTACGAGATACACTTGTTACTTTTCTGTGTGTTCCCTTTGGCGTGGTTGGTGGTGTACTGGCATTACTTTTCCGTGGGTACTACTTCAATGTTTCAGCAGGAGTCGGATTTGTTTCATTATTTGGTGTTTCCGTTATGGCCGGAGTTTTACTTGTATCTTCATTTAACAGAAGTAAGAACAATGGAAACGATTTAGGAGAAAATCTTATTAAGGCATCTGCACTGGAATTACGCCCAATCCTGATGATGATTACAGTAGCAATGTTTGGCTTAATTCCGGCTGCAATTTCAAACGGAATAGGTTCTGATATTCAAAGGCCACTGGCAACTGTGATTATTGGGGGCCTGCTTTCCACACTCTTATTTACTCCTTTAATTATTCCTCCTGTTTATTATTTATTAGAAAGAAGGAAACTGAAAAAATAGTTATTCTTTAAACCAGCGTTTAAACATTCCCTTCCATCATCGCATCGGCTAGAATTGTATATCCTGAAAGCCAGGCAGTTTCTAAATCCTTGTTCCATTTATCGTCCATACCCTTCTCAAGAGTCCAGATGAGGCATTCACCTACAATTTTATAATGTTCTGCAGTTGCACCGTATACCTTATGCTTGGATCCAAGTTCTTTTACATCTCCTGCAATTTCCTTTAGTTTGTCCAGGTTTGCTACTACATAAGTTATCATGTCTGTCAATTTCCTTTCCTGTGATGCCATATCATGCTTAAACATAGGTCTTACTTCAGGCGCAATTTCAAAAAGCCTTTTATAAAACATACTTCCTGCTTCCTCTGCAATTAATATCACAGAAGCCCATGAACTTTTTACTAATCTTATCTGCTCAGGGGTCATTAATATTAAAATCCTTGTATTAGTTAAATGTGATGAGTAAAGATATAATATTGTGAGGATTGCTTATTATATAATCAATCTATAAAAAGTTTTGTTAAAATGAGTATTGAACAACAAATTTAATTTGGACAATTAATTATGTATAATTCAAGAATACTGATCATTGATGATGAAGACAAGATTAGAAATCTTTTGGCCCAAATATTGACTTTGGAAGGCTATGAACTATTTACTGCAGGTAGTATCAAATCTGGAATAAAACTTCTTGAGAGAGAAAAAATAAACGTAATGCTTTGTGATGTCAAACTACCGGATGGTAATGGTGTTGATGCTGTTCAAAAACTTAAAAACGTATGCCCTTATGCTGAAATTATTTTACTCACAGCTTACGGAAACATTCCAGATGGTGTCAAAGCTATAAAACTTGGGGCTTTTGATTATATCACAAAAGGGGACGATAATGATAAAATAATCCCTTTGGTTAGCAAAGCTGCTGAAAAATCACGTCTTCAATACAAAATCCATTCACTGGAAGAGCAAATATTTAATAAATACAGCTTTAGCAATATTCTTGGAAGTTCAAAAGCATTAATTCAAGCAAAAGAACTTGCCAAAAAAATAGTTCTAAATGATACAACTGTTTTGCTTACCGGCGAAACCGGGACAGGAAAAGAAGTTTTTGCACAGGCTATTCATTATGAAGGTAAAAGATCCTCTAAAAACTTTATTGCTGTTAATTGCAGCACCTTCACAAAAGATTTATTAGAAAGTAAGTTATTCGGACATAAGGCTGGATCATTTACTGGTGCTACTAAAGACCAAAAAGGTTTATTTGAAGATGCCCATGAAGGGACAATTTTTCTTGATGAAATTGGAGAAATGGATGTGGAACTACAAGCCAGGCTTTTGCGGGTTTTAGAAACTGGTTCCATATTGAAAGTCGGAGAAACCAAAGAAACCAAAGTAGATGTAAGAATAATTGCAGCAACCAACCGTAGCCTTGAAAATGAATGTGATGAAGGCCGGTTCAGGGCAGACCTTTACTATAGATTATCTGTTTTCCAGATAAAACTACCTTCACTTGCTGAAAGAAAGGAAGACATACAAGAACTTTCTGGATATTTTACAGGTTTATTTGCCCAAAAAACCAATAAAAAAATCATAGGCATGGAGCCTGATTTTGTGGAAATCTTAAAAGGCCACCACTGGAAGGGCAATATCCGTGAATTAAAAAATATTATTGAAAGGGCAGTTATTTTGACTGATGGGGAAACCTTAAGAAAGTCAGACCTTCCCTATGATTTTTCTTTCGGCAATGTTGAAAACATATTTACTCTGGCCGGAATGGAAAAAGAACATATTAAAAAAATCTTGTCTTATTCAAAAGGGAATAAAACGAAAGCTGCAGAATTACTTGATATTGGATTAACAACTTTGTATGCGAAGTTGAAAGAATATAATATATGATTTTCAAGTACTTCCATTTCCGAAAAAAGACCCTTCCAATTTGGAAGGGTCTTTTTTTTTAACACACATCAAATTATTTGTAACCAACTGCATGCGAGCACTATATGATTAGCATTTGATACTGGCATAACCTTCGCATATAAATTTGAAACAAGAAAATTATGACGGTAATACTTCTCTTCCTTTCAGGCCTGGCCTGCTTTGCCCTGTTCTTCGGATCTATTCACTTCTTTGAAAAAATCTAAAATCATGCTTGCACTATTCATCACTTCACTTGGGGTTTTCTTGTATATGGTATATGTACTGTTAAAACCAGAACGCTTTTAAACACAACTTAAAATGAATGCAGAATTAATCAGCGTAATACTGGTCTACGGGGCCACCATTTTACTGGCAATCCCATTTGGGAAATACATAGCC
>JACMRH010000036.1 GCA_014376535.1 Cytophagales bacterium
ATTTTTGGTTCACGTGCCATTTACAAAGATGGTTGGAAAGCAGGGGCAGTCCATAAACCGGATTACTGGGATTTCTGCAGGGTTAAAGATGAAGCAGCGGCACCAGAAAGACATCCTGATGAAGATGTGTGGGAGCTCTATAACATAAATGAAGATTTTAACGAACGCAATAACCTGGCTGCAAAAAATCCTGAAAAACTCAAAGAATTAAAAGCACTTTTTAATGAGGAAGCTAGGAAGTACAACGTGTATCCTTTGGTTGACTGGAATTACACAAATACAAAAAGATCAGCTTTAATAAAATAATCAAGGAAGACTTCCCTTTAGGGGAAGTCTTCCTTGATGAAACGCAGGTAAAATTTCCTTTTAACTTTTAGAAAATGAAAATATCTACTCTTACACCTTCTTTAAAATCTTTATTATTTCTATTAATATTGATCTGGGTCCAACTTGATTCTTTGACTGTTTCTGCCCAATACGATCCTGTTCAGCCATGGAAAGGTAAACAAGGTAAAAACGCTAAGGAATCTGAGCCATACAAAGCTGAACCGATCGTTAAAACACCTGCTAAAGCTCCCAACGTTGTTTACATCTTGCTGGATGATGTTGGCTATGGTGCAATCTCTCCTTTTGGTGGTCAGATCAATACTCCAAATTTGGAAGCATTGGCCAACAATGGTTTACGTTATACCAACTTTCATACCACCGCTATCTGTTCGCCTACCCGTGCGGCGTTGCTTACTGGTCGAAATCAACACTCTGCCCACATGGGTTTGTTTCCTGAAACTGCCATTGATTATCCAGGTTACGACGCCCGAATTCCTTTTGAAAAGGCGTTTATCTCGGAAGCCTTGCGCGAAAATGGTTATAATACTTTTGCGGTAGGAAAATGGCATCTTACTCCAGTAAATGAAGTAACCCAGGCAGGACCGTTTAACCGTTGGCCAACAGGTCGTGGATTCGAAAAGTATTTTGGTTTTCTCTATGGTGAAACTGACCAATACACTCCTTTTTTGATTGAAGGAACCGATCATTACACCGGTGATACCAAAGGAAAGCATTTTACGACTCTCATTACTGATAAAGCAATCGGCTATATTGGTAATCAGAAATCGGTGAATTCTGAGAAACCATTTTTCTTGTATTACGCTACCGGAGCAGGTCATGCCCCTCACCAGGTGGATAAGTCATGGACAAACAAATATAAAGGCAAGTTTGATAAAGGATGGGATAAGTACCGTGAAGAGGTATTGATCAACCAAAAGAAGTTAGGTGTGGTGCCGGAATATGTTACTGTGCCAGCCTACACAAATGGCATCAAACCCTGGGATTCGCTTTCAGTAGATCAGAAAAAAGTGTATGCCCGTTTTCAGGAAGCCTATGCTGGATTTTTGGAACATACCGATTATGAAATTGGCCGCCTGATCTCTTATCTAAAGTCAATCAACCAGTTTGACAATACTTTGTTTGTGGTTGTGGTAGGCGATAACGGTTCCAGCAAAGAAGGTACACAAACTGGGGTTCACTCTGGCTACATTAATGCCCATTCGGAAAAGGACCGTATTTCACTTCTGTTGAAAGACATTGACAATATTGGTACGGACAAAAGCATTGCCAACTTTCCTTTAGGTTGGGCCCAGGCTACCAATACGCCTTTCCGGTACTTGAAGCAAGAAGCGCATTCGGAAGGCGGTACTCACAATCCACTGATTATTCATTGGCCAAATGGAATCAAAGATAAAGGCGGCATTCGCAACCAGTTTTCACATGTGAACAGTATTTATCCGACTACAATCGAATTAACCGGATCCAAAATTCCACAAACAATCAATGGTTATCCACAAGAGCCATTGGAAGGTGTCAGTTTGGGTTATACGATTGACAATCCGAAAGCTTCGTCACGACACACACAGCAGTATTTTGAAATTTCAGGGTCACGTTCCATTTATAAGGATGGCTGGAAAGCAGGCGCCATTCACAAACTGGGTTTGCCTTTTGAAACAGAAATATGGGAATTGTATAATCTGAACGAAGACTTCAACGAGCAAAAAAATCTCGCCAGTCAATATCCTGACAAGCTGAAGGAATTGCAAGATGCTTTTGACAGCGATGCACGCAAGTACAATGTGTATCCTTTGAAAGACTGGACAACCGTTTCTTTCGGACAAGAAAATGCAGGAGCCTGGGCAGGGAAATCAAAAGTCATTCTTTATCCTGGTCTTTCACATACTTTTGCTTTAAGTGGTCCTGTTTTGCGAAATCGTTCATTCAGCATTACAGCTGATGCAGAAATATCAAATCCCCAACAACAAGGAGTTCTTTATGCAATTGGTGGACGTTTTGGAGGTTTTAGCTTTTTCGTAAAGGATGCCAAGCTACAGGTAGCCAACAACTTCGGAGGAAAGTTGAGCCATCTGGAATCTGCCAGGCCATTACCCACTGGTAAAGTGACATTAAAAGTAGAAATTAACTACACCGGAAAACCAGCGCAACTTTTTGACTATACAGGACAGTTTGAGGATTCAGGTACCGAGGTGCTTTATATCAACGGTGAAAAAGTGGCGGAAAAAAAGATATTGAAAGGGGAGTCAGGAAATGTGGGCGGTTATGACGAAGGCTTTGACGTAGGCAGAGATCAGGTAAGCCCGGTGTCGGACAGGTATAAAACTCCTTTTGTATTTACCGGCAAATTAAATACAGTGACAATCGACTTAAAATAAACATTATAAGAAGTAATAGATAGTATTTTACACATGAGAAAATCAATTTTAGAGTTTAGCATATTTGTTGTTTTAACTTCTTTAGTTACCTTTTCCAGGGTTGATTTGACTACACAAAATCAAACAGATAGAAGAACTGAAGTGAAAAAATCTAAAAGCAGCTGTAATAACTACAATGAGTTTAAAAAAAGTCAAAAGGCTACCAAAAATAAGCAAGTCAAGGAAGCAACAAAGACGAATAACAATTAAGTTGATAGAAATAGGCAAAGCCAAGTGAAAAGTAAAAATAACAAGTCTGGTTTATGAAAATTTTACAACGCTACCTGCTTTTAACATTTAAACTTTGCATCATAACGCTGGACGGGTTTCAAAACCTGTCTGCGTTTGGATTAAAGAATTGCTTTGAAAGCGATACCTTACCTGCTTTACGGAAGACTTCCCTTCAAGGGAAGTCTTCCGTATCTTCCCGTAAACCAAACGTAATCCTAATTCTTGCTGATGATTTAGGTTACGGAGATTTATCTTCCTACGGACAGAAAAACTGGCAAACTCCAAATATCGATAAAATTGGTACGGACGGTGCACGTCTGACAAGATTTTACACTCCAATGCCTTATTGCGCTCCTACAAGGGCCTCATTACTAACTGGAAAATATCCTAAAAATCATGGCTTAATAATCAACCCATTTCCTGACGGTGGTGTTAAAACAAGCTTTCAAACCTTTCGGGGGAATGATTCTATTGGTGTTGATCAAAAGGAATTTCTGCTGAGCGAATTACTAAAGGAACAAGGTTATAAAACCAAAGCCATAGGGAAGTGGCACCTTGGTCACAGGCCTCAGTTTATGCCTGATAAACAGGGATTTGACGAATATTTTGGAATTCCCTATTCCAATGACATGAAACCAGTTAAACTGGTTCGAAATGAGAAAACGGTAGAATATCCTGTCATTCAGGCTACACTGACTAAACGGTACACTGAAGAAGCTCTTGATTTTATTGATAAGAATAAAGAGCAACCTTTCTTTTTGTACCTGCCACATGCCATGCCACACAAACCTCTGGCAGCATCTGAGGAATTTTATACACCTCAAACTAAAAATGATTTGTATGCAGATGTTATGCGTGAACTGGACTGGTCTATTGGGCAGATTTTAAATAAAATAAGGTCAGTTGGCCTGGAAGAAAATACAATTGTGATTTTTACTTCGGATAACGGTCCTTGGTTTGGAGGAAGCACCGGAGGTTTAAGAGGCATGAAAGCCACTTCCTGGGAAGGCGGAATTAGAGTGCCATTTCTTGTCAGTTGGAAAGGTAAAATTCAACCAGGACAGGTAATAACTGAAATTGCAGGGACAATTGATGTTTTTCCTACAATTGCCAATCTGTTAAAGATACCAATACATAAAACTCTCAAAATTGATGGAAAGGATCTTACTCCAATGCTGATTGATAGGGCTAAATCACCTCATGATGCTTTGTACACTTATTTCGCTGATAATCTGCAAACAGTCATTTCCGGGAAATGGAAACTACATGTCAGGTCACCAGAAAGAAATCCTCCTTTACCTTCTGACTCGAATTGGGTAGATCCGGTCTGGCCAGATGGTGTGACCATTATCGCTCAAAACAATCAGCCTAAAGCCAACCAGTTTCCCGGTATAAACACGGGTGATGCCTGGAATGACTCTTTTCTTATTGACCTGGAAACAGATCCATCAGAACAAAAAAATATAGCTGCACAATATCCGGAGGTAGTTAAAAAACTAAAGGATCTTGCTGAACAAAACAAATAAGAATAATGCCTTCCCGTGCTATTTTTGTCTGTTTCAAGGGAAGACTTCCTTTCCAAGGAAGTCTTCCCTCACACATACAATCCCCATAAGTTACATTCAATCAAACTCAATAATCAAATCATTTATATTCTGGTTCAAACTATGGAACTGTTTGTAATCTTCAGGGCTTCCAAACCAACTTAAAACTTCTTTTCTTGCTAGTTTTGTCTGTTTTGATGAAAGATGTGCATGAAAGGATGAATGAGGATAATCTGTAAAGTCTTTGCAAAAACCATGATCTTGGGGATTTGCGTGGATATAATAAATAACCTGGGAAAGATATCTGTCTGAAGTAATAAGTTTCCTTCTGAAAGGCCTTTCAAAAAGCGCCCCGGTTCGTTTATATTCTTTGTTTATAGATATTGAATAGCTTTTAAATAATGATGAAAACGCATTACTGATAATCCAGGATGTATCTTTCAGAGAGGATTTGGTTTCAAAGGAAGTCTTCCTTTTTTCACCCTCATCATCATTTTGTCGTTCCCGATAAAATTTCTGTATTTCCTCTTCACTTTTTGTTTTCACCAGTAAATGAAAATGATTACCCATAAGGCAGTAAGCATAAGTGTCAGCTACAAAAGGAATAAAAACAGCATACTTTCTTAGGAAATAGGAATAATTCTTTTCCTCTTTGAAAATACTCTCACCATTAATGCCTCTGTTATAGATGTGATAGAATGAATCGGCGAGGATAGGTTTGATATTTGTTTTCACAAATTAAAAA
>JACMRH010000370.1 GCA_014376535.1 Cytophagales bacterium
ATTATCGGATATGAGAAAGGAAAAACAGCTGTATCGGGTGGTTCAGGTATATATAAATTCTCGGTTATTGAATAACATGTAAAAAATGGAAAAAACAATTATTCTGGCGTTAATTTTATAGATAACTACTGTAAACAACCAGCAAACATCAGTTTACCTTCAATGTCAGAACTACAGAAATCTGTGGCCTTGGGATTAAACCATAAAAATAAATCTCATATTACCGTATGGCACCTAAATGAAAATAGTATCATTATTGTAAAATAAAATAGCATTAATTAACCTGAGAAAGAGATACATTTGGAACAATCATCCCTTTTTAAAATATTATTATGGCCATAATACACATTAATGAAATGACGTCTGTAAACGGAAAAGTGCCTTTTGCAGCATGGCTGGTAGTTGGATTGCTTTGCATTGTGGGGGCATTGAATTATTTAGATCGTATTATGATTACCACCATGCGGGAGTCGGTATTACAATCAATACCAATGACCGATGCCCAGTTTGGATTACTGACATCGGTTTTTTTATGGGTTTATGGTTTATTGAGCCCTTTTGCCGGATATCTTGCAGATCGTTTCAGCAGAAGCCGGGTAATTATTTTTAGTCTGTTCGTATGGTCAGCGGTGACCTGGCTTACTGCACATGCCACAACCTATGAGGAGTTGCTGGCTACCCGGGCCCTTATGGGAATAAGCGAAGCCTGTTATATTCCTGCTGCCCTTGCACTTATATCAGATTATCACAAGGGAAATACGCGTTCATTAGCAATTGGTATACACATGGCAGGTGTAATGGTTGGACAGAGTCTTGGGTTTTTAGGAGGATGGATCGCCGAAAAGCACCATTGGAGCGATGCATTTAGTGTTTTTGGCGGAATAGGTTTAGTTTATTCATTGATTTTATTTTTCCTTTTGCGGGATGTGAAAACTGTTAATAAGCCGATTGAGGAACAAAAAAATCCACTTAATCTTAGTTTTTCCTCGGCAATAAAAAACCTCTTTTCCAAGAAGTCATTTGTCGTGTTGTTAATATTTTATAGCTTACTTGGGATAATTGGATGGTTGGTATTAGGATGGCTTCCAACATACTATAAAGAGCATTTTAATATATCCCAGACAATGGCAGGGATATATGCAACCGGATATATGCATCCTATGGGTTTGATTGGTGTGTTGTTTGGTGGATATATTGCAGACAGGTGGGCTAGGACTAATAATCTTTCCCGCATTCTGGTGCCTATCATTGGCTTATTGATAGCTGCTCCGGCTATCTTTATAGCCAGCAATACCGATGTTCTTTATATTTCAATGGGTGGGTTTATGCTTTATACTTTAACACGTGTGTTTAGTGATACTAATCTTATGCCTATTTTGTGTATGATTTCAGACAAGCGTTATATTGCTACCGGATATGGCATCCTTAATATGTTTGCATGTATAGTTGGAGGGATTGGAATTTATGCGAGTGGGCTACTTCGTGATGCACATATAGATATGTCTATACTTTTCAGAATTGCTGCATTTGCCCTGGTAATTGCTGCCGCACTTCTGTATCTGGTTAAAAGAGATGTAGAAAATTCCTTTAATAATTAGGTGCGATGATATTTTACATATTAACAGATATTATTAATCTCATTAACATATCCCCAATGGAAACTGTTTCCCTTTCTATTCAGGAGAAAAAAGCACTTGTTGAATTAAACTCAACATTAGAACACAGGCAAAAATGGATAAAAGTTCATGCCGCTGAATATTTAATATGGGCCGGCCATCCCGGGACGGTACTAAAAGAATTTCTGAAAGAAGAGAAAATTCATTCAAATGAGCCGCAATATCGGATTGGTATATGGAGGGTGCTGGTACAGGCAGAGAGAGATCCCGCCCGCAAAAAAATATGGCTTAATAAAATATACGATGCGTATAAAGATATGAATGGCCCTGATCGAACACATGCCACAGAAACCCTGGCAAAACTAAAACAGCCTGTCGCAAATCTATTTCCTCAAGTGACAGCAATAACAATTGCATCCGGCGATAGAAATTTACAAGCTTATGCATTATGGGCAAGTTCATTTGGATCTGAAAGCCTGATGAAAAAAAACAAGAAAAAGTTTATTGATATGGCGTTAACGGATACAAACATGACCATACGTAAAATAAGTGCCTTCGTGTTGCGCCAGTCAAAAGGCTTAAAACTTGCTCAGCGGGAACGGTTGGCGACTGCAGCTTTATCAACAGATAAAATGGCTGATACATATGTTACTTACCTGGCAACTTCCCTTGTTACTGCACCTGCCGGTGCAGACTGTAATAAGCTTTCAAAGATCAATGATATGTTAATTAAAGATGTTAAAAAATATACAGCCGCTCAGCGTACAGAACTATTTCAGGCGCTGGCAGAAAAAGGCGAAAAGAAACACCTAAAAATCTTGCAGGGCTTTATTGATGATGAAAATAGTGGGGGTATATATGATTTTTCTTCTGATGAAAGTGCCGATATGAGAGCTGCTGCTGCGTATGCTATTCTGAAAATAAATGGAAGACAAAAATAATAGAAGAAATATGAAAATGAGAGAAAGCCGTGTGTTGACAAAACTTAGATCAGTGAATGTTGCAAGTTGTTTAAAAGTAAATCTTGGCGATGGGCAGGCAGCCGAAATAGCATCTTTATCTGGTTTTGACTGTCTGTGGATAGACCAAGAGCACCTGGCTCAGGATTGGTCAGTGTTAAACTCACAGATATGGGCTGCTAAGGCTCATAATGTTGATGTGATGGTGCGAGTGCCTCGTGGTAGTTATAGCGGATATGTTAAACCGCTTGAAATGGATGCCACCGGAATTCTTGTTCCACATATTATGAATTTAGAAGAAGCTAAACAGGTGGTCCACATGACACGTTTCCATCCTTTGGGACGCAGGGCAATAGACGGTGGAAGTGCAGATGGCGCTTATACGAATATGGATTTTCAGGATTACCTGAAAGATTCTAATGAGCAAAAATTCCTAGCGCTTCAGATTGAAGATCCGGAAGTTCTTACGGATATTGAAGCTATTGCTGCATTAGAGGGTGTTGATATGTTGTTTTTTGGGCCGGGAGATTTCAGCCAGGGAATAGGCGCCCCCGGAGATTGGAACCATCCAAGGCTTATTGAAGCACGCAAGCTCGTTGCAGAAGTGGCAAATAAATATGGAAAATTTGCTGCCACATCAGGAAGTATTGATAGCCTTGACAGTTTCCTTGAAATGGGATACAGCTTTGTAAACGTGGGGGCTGATGTTGTAGGTTTGAGCGGATACTGTAAAAATCTGGTTGACAGGTTTAATGATTCAGAGGCGAAATCAAAAGACAATCAGGGTTCCAACGAGCCTGGTAAGCCTTATTAGACCCGATTATGATTCATCAGCCTTATATGAAAATTTGCTGGAAGTTTTTTTCAATTATAATTTTCATGTTGCTGCTTATGCATTCAGCAATTGCGCAACCATCGTTTGTTAAATCTGATTGGCAATCAGATTGGATAACCACAGCAAATAAAGATACCGTTAAGAATAGTTGGCTGTGTTTTCGAAAAACATTTGATTTGTCCGAAAAACTCCACGAAAAGGTGTTTATATCAATTGCCGTTGACAGCAAATACTGGTTATACATCAATAATCAACTTGTGGTTTTCGAAGGGCAGTTAAAACGTGGACCAACTCCATATGACACTTATTATGATGAAGTAGATATCACTTCATACTTAAAAAAAGGAAAAAATACAATTGCTGTTCTTGTGTGGTTTTGGGGTCGAGATGGATTCTCTCATAAAAGCAGTGGCAGAGCAGGCCTTCTCTTAGAAGCAAGAGCAGGTGATGCGATTATAGTTAGATCTGATACTAGCTGGAAAACCAGTACTCACCCTGCTTATGGTTTTACAGGTTTGCCTTTGCCAAATTACAGGCTGCCAGAATATAACATCAATTTTGATGCCCGCAAAGATATTCCCGGTTGGTACAAAGATGATTTTAATGATGACAAATGGCCTTTAGCTATTTATGCAGGTAAAGCTAACAGTGTTCCTTGGAATAAGCTCTGGAAACGTCCATTTCCTCAGTGGAAAAATAGCGGAATTATTCCATATGAAAATGATAAAATATGGTCCAAACTCATCAGTAAAGGTGAAATAGTAAAAATGCAGCTTCCCGGAAATCTCAGTATCACTCCATATTTAAAAATTGAAGCTCCCGCAGGTTTAACTATCGACATCAGAACAGATAATTATAAAGGTGGGAGTGAATATAATGTACGAACTGAGTATATAACCAAAGGTGGTGTACAAGAGTTCGAAACATTTGGGTATATGAATGGACATGAAGTATTATATTCAATTCCAGCCGGTGTAAAAATATTGCAACTAAAATATAGGGAAACAAGATACAATACAGAGTTTGTTGGGTTCTTTAAAACCAACGATACGGCACTCAATCAGCTGTGGATCAAATCTCTAAACACTTTGAATTTAAATATGAGAGATGCTATACAAGATCCGGACAGGGAACGGGCGCAATGGTGGGGAGACGCCGTTATTATCATAGGGCAAATCTTTTACAGTACAGACTATAATGGTGTTGCAGCTATAAGGAAAGCAATGAGTAATCTGGTTGAATGGCAAAAAAAAGATAGTGTGCTTTTTTCTCCTACACCTGCAGGAAACTGGAATCGGGAGTTACCGTCACAAATGCTTGCGGCAGTGGGCAAATACGGGTTCTACAAGTATTTTGAATATACTAATGATAGTGCTTTTGTAAAGTATGTTTATCCTCATATAAAAAACTACATGGAATTGTGGCAGTTAGATAGCCGAAATTTAGTAGTACACAGAAAAGGCGGTTGGGATTGGTATGACTGGGGGACAAAGATTGATGTGCCTGTTTTAGATAATGCCTGGTATTATATGGCACTTGACGGCACGAGAAGAATGGCTGAAATTTCAGGTTTTCCAGAGGACGTAAAAATGTACCAACATAAAATGGATTTAATCCAAAAAGCCTTTAACAAAGAATTTTGGAAAGGTAATTCATACAGCGGTTCAGGATATGAATTCGGTGCCGATGACCGGGGCAATGGTCTGGCTGTAATTGCAGGATTGGCTGGCAAAAATCAATGGGGAAAGATGAAGCCTATGCTCGATACTACCTTCTATGCTGGCCCATACATGGAAAAATATATTCTTGAAGCATATTTCAAAATGGGAGACAGTAAAGCTGGTATCGAAAGAATGAAAAAAAGATATGCAGAAATGATAGAAAGTCCTTTATCTACATTATGGGAAGGATGGGCTGTTGGCAGCAGAACTTTTGGTGGGGGAAGTTATAATCATGGATGGAGTGGAGGCCCACTGACACTGATGAGTCAATACATTGGTGGATTATCCCCTGTTGAACCAGGCTATAAATCCATTGGTGTTTTTCCTCAGCCCGGCGATCTAAAATCAATGCATATGGGATCTGAAACTACTGCGGGTTATATAGATATAAGCTTTAAAAACACGCAAAATGAATTTGGACTTAATGTCAAGGCAGACAAGGGAAAAATGATGACCATCGGCTTTCCTTGCTTTGTCCAAAGTTATAAGCTGATAAAGGCGAATAACAAAACGGTAATGAAAGATGGTATTCAAGTTAGCAGAAAGGGAATTAATTACAAGGGAGAGAAAGATGGATATTTTGTTTTTGAAGTTCCTTCTAAAAAATGGAAGTTTCGGGGTTTATATAACTAACTGGCAAATCTTATGCTTAAAGCATATTATATTAATTTATATACTATTAAAGATTTTTACTTGCTTTTTAGATTGGCCGGCAAACCGGATAGGTGCTTAGAAGAAGAGACTAAACAAAATATAATTCTGATGAAAACAAGAAAATTAGGGAAAACCGGGATAGAAGTTTCTGAAATTGCATTTGGCGGTGTTGAAATTGGAATTCCTTACGGAATTGGTGTGAACAGCCATGCAGATATGCTTTCGAGAGATAAAGCGGTTGAACTACTTCACGAAGCTTTGGACAAGGGGATTAATTTTTTTGATACAGCACGATTATATGGTGAAAGCGAATCCATAATGGGGGAAGCTTTTCATAAAAGAAGGGATAAGGTGATCCTGTCAACAAAATGCAGGCATTTCAAAGATAATTCAGAAAACATCCCTTCCTATAATTCTTTGAAAAAACTATTGAAACATCACTTGAAGAAAGTTTGGGTCATTTAAAGACCGACTATGTTGATGTTTTTATGCTGCACCAGGCGGACTTGGCGATTTTAAATAACGATGATATCAAAGAAATTTTCACAAAACTGAAAGCTTCAGGAAAAACCAGGGCTATCGGAGCATCTACATATACTGCAGAAGAAACTAAAAAAGCTATTGAAAAAGGATGGGAGGTTGTACAACTTCCTTTTAATTTAATGGATCAGCGGCAGGGGGAGAATTTTTGCTACGCTAAAGAAAACGGGGTGGGTATCATTATTCGTTCCGTACTCATGAAAGGGCTTCTGAGCGATAAGGGTAATGGATTGCATCCTGCATTGCAGGATGTTGAAAATCACATAAAGAAATATCATGGGATATTAACAGATGATATCTCGGAAATTTCAACTCTTGCTACCAAATTTGCCCTGTTATTAAAGAAGTTACCTCTGTGCTTGTTGGTATAGATCGTCCGGAATATCTGGACAAAGCACTGTTTGCCGTTTTTGGAAAATTATTGGATCCGATTGATCTTTTAAAAGCAAAAGATCTAGCATACCCGGATCCCGAATTTCTTTACCTTCCGAAATGGGACAGGATGGGGTGGTTAAAGTAGTAACATTTTATTCTTCGGAAATATTCGCTGAACTCGAAAATATTTAGACTAATCTTAAGTCGTTGGTATAATAATACCATGAATGTAAAAGAAAATAGTATCAGGTCAAATACGATAAGCCTATATTTGGAATTAAGACTTCGTTTTCTGCTGCTATTTTTATTTACCGGGTTTGCTGCAAAAAGCCACAAGTAAATTCTGGTAAAATTTGAAGTTGAAAAGATTTGCACCATATAAGTCATTGACATTTAACAAAATGAACTACCGTTTGGATGGTCCCAATTTTTTAGTTCTTAATAACAGTACTCTGTAATGATAAAAATAGGTATTATAGGAATGAGCCCGGGAAATGCCCACCCTTCTTCATGGTCGGCAATAATAAACGGCACATTTAATGGCGGTGAAATAACATCTATGGGATTTCCCGCTGTGGCTAATTATTTACAGGCAAACAATGCTACGCTTGGTCTGCCAGCAGCAAGAGTTACCCATATTTTATCGCAGGACAGAAAGCTTTCTGAACAAATTGCACTATCTGCTGGCATTGAGAATGTTGTCCAAACAACCGAAGAAATGATTGGCGCCGTAGATGCAGTTATCCTGGCAAGAGATGATGCCGAGAACCACCGGCAAATGGCTAAACCGTTTATTGATGCCGGGATACCAATCTTTATTGATAAACCTTTATGCTGTAATAAAGAAGACCTGGGCTATTTTGCTTCAGAAGTTGCCAAAGGCAAATTTATCATGTCTTGCTCATCGATGCGTTATGCCAGTGAGTGTATGACAGCAAAAACTGAACTGGCTTCTCTGGGTAAGATTGAACTCATAACTGCGGTGGGGAAAAAAGACTGGATGAAATATGGGGTCCATATGCTGGAAGCTATATTTTCCATTATGAATGATCCTAAACCTTTGAGCGTAATAAACGTAGGGAAAGGTGATGCAGCAATAGTTAAAATAGATTTTGAGGGAGGCCTTCAGGCAACGGTGCATTTGTTTATGGAAATATCGGGCACATTTCAGCTTTCACTTTTTGGACAGCAAAACTGGAAACAAGTGGATATAAAAAACTCATATTCCATGTTTCGCGATAATATTATAGAATTCATAAGATCTGTTGAGGAAGGTAAATCCAGGATTGAGTTTTTAAAGACGGAACAAATTATTAAAACACTTCTTGCCGGTGAGGAGAGCTTGAAACAAGGTGGTAAAAAGATTATGATAGATTAGAAATGAACGTAAAAGAATTATTTGATCTCACAGGTAAAGTAATCCTGGTAACAGGCGGCGCGGGAAATTACGGTAAATGCATAACCGAAGGCCTCGGAGAAGCAGGCGCAACAGTCATCATAGCTTCACGCAATAAAGAAAATATTGAGCCAGTAGTTAAGAACTTTGAAGAGGAAGGTCTGGATGTACATGGCATGCAGGTAGACCAGGGAAACCATGATTCTGTAATGGAACTTAGCAAAGAAATCATAAATAAATTCGGGAAACTGGATGGATTTATAAACAATGCGGTTTCAAGGCCCATGATAGGTTATTATGCCCCTATAGAGAAATTTTCCGAATCCATGCAGGTAAATGCAACAGGTGTGATGGATATTTTAAGGGAGATGGGGGAACTGATTGGCCAAAATAAAGATGGAGGAAGTATTATAAACATCAGTTCCATGATGGGAATGTTTGGCCCGGATTATTCTAATTATGAAGGAACAGACATGGGTAAAGATCTGCCACCTGATTATTTCTTCCACAATGCGGGGCTGATCAACCTTACTCGTTATATGGCGCAGAATTTTTCTGGTAAAAATATCCGGGTTAACTGCATAAGCCCGGGTGGTTTGTTTAATAATCAGCCCGAACGTTTCCTGGAGAATTACACTAAAAAAGTGCCATTAAAAAGAATGGCCAATAGCGATGATATAAAAGGCTTGATAGTTCTTCTGGCATCAAAAGCAGGAGAATACATTAATGGTGAAAATATATTAATGGATGGAGGGTTAAATGCTTAATTATTAGGGTATGAAAATATTGTATCAGATATACCTTTTAAAATTTATTTCTGATGCTCGAACTCAGTCATTATTTAAGTTTTTTTTTTTAACACAGGAAATTTTTTAAAATTAAATACATTCTAATCAGTTTCCGTAACATATTTTCTTTATGCATAACTTTCATCATTTAAATTTAAAGCTGACATTGCTTTTTCTCTTCCCGGTTTTAATGCTTTTTAGTTTCAATTCTTATTCACAAAGCCCGGGCTTTACGATAAAAAAAATATGGGATAAAGCCCCACACAATGCGTTCACCGATTTAATCAGATTTAAAGGAAAGTTCTATTGTTCATTTCGCGAGGCAAATTCTCACGCGATAAGAACCAGCGCTGATTTTGGTAAAATACGGGTGCTTATTTCAAATGATGGTGAAGAATGGCAATCATTTGCTCTCATCGAAAAAAAAGGATATGACCTTCGCGACCCCAGTTTGAGTATAACCCCCGCTGGAAAATTAATGTTGCTTATGGCTGGCTCATTATACGATGGTGTTAAAATATCTGGTGTACATTGTCAGGTATCGTTTCTTGATCAAAAGAAGAATTCTTTTTCTGGTACAGAACCTGTTAAGTATGATAAAAAAGTTAATTCTGATCTGAATTGGCTATGGCGTATAACATGGTTTAAAGGTAAAGCTTATGGAGTAGTTTACCAGCTGGAAAAAGGAACAGGTCAATCTAAAATTTATCTGGTCAAATCAAAGGATGGAATTAATTATACCCTGGTAACTCCTTTAGAAGTTGAGGGTACACCAAATGAAACAGCATTAAATATTACTCCTGAAGGAAAGCTTGCATTACTGGTTAGGCGTGAAGGAAAAAATGAAGATGGTTTATACGGGGAAAGCAATTACCCTTTTAAGAAATGGAATTGGGTACATTCAGGATTTAAATTAGGCGGTCCCAAGTTTATTTTCGCTCCCGGCGGAGAAATGCTTATAGGAACAAGAACTTTTTCAAAAACAGGAGATTGGTTAACTGGGCTGTTGGTTTCAGATTCTACAGGAAGGTTCAGGCAAATTTTTGAATTTCCGAGTAAAGGGGATTGCAGCTATCCAGGAATGCTTATTTACAATGACAAACTATACTTTTCCTACTATTCTAGTCACGAGGGTAAACCAAGCATTTATTTAGCTCAAATTCCTGTTTCCCGGCTTCAGACGGTGATGCAGGCACAAAATGATCGAAATATCGAAATAGGCAAAAGGTGGACTATAGACAGAGCCCAAAATTGGTACAAACAGCACGAGTGGATTTCCGGTTCAGATTTTATTCCCAGCACAGCAATTAATCAACTTGAAATGTGGCAGTCATCAACTTTTGACCCCATAACAATTGATAGAGAATTGGGTTGGGCAGAAAGTATAGGATTTAATACCATGAGGGTTTATTTGCACAGCCTGGCATGGAAACAAGATCCAACAGGGTTTAAACAACGGGTGGAGCACTATTTAAGTATTGCAGATAGACATCATATCAAGACCATTTTTGTATTCTTTGATGACTGCTGGAATAAAGGAGGGTTTGCCGGCATTCAACCACTTCCTAAGCCGGGAATTCATAATTCAGGATGGGTACAGGACCCGGGAGACCCCGCTTCAAAAGATTCAACAAACTTTCCTTTACTTGAGAGTTATGTGAAAGATGTTATGAAGTCTTTTGCCAAAGACAAACGGGTTTTATTATGGGATCTTTACAATGAACCCGGAAACTCTGGCAAACTAACAACGACATTGCCCCTCTTGAAAAAAGTCTTTTCCTGGGCGCGTGAAGTAAATCCGGAGCAACCTGTAAGTGCCGGACTGTGGAACTGGAACTTCAAAGAATTTAACGAATTTCAAGCTTTAAATTCAGATATTATAACCTACCATGATTATCAGGGGCCACAGGTTCACCAAAATATAATCAATTTATTAAAAACCCATGGGAGGCCTCTTATTTGTACAGAATATATGGCCCGAACATTAAACAGCAGGTTTTCTAATGTTTTGCCAATGTTAAAAAAAGAGAATGTTGGGGCAATTAATTGGGGTTTGGTCTCCGGAAAAACAAATACAATTTATGCGTGGGATAAACCATATCCGGATGGAGGGCAGCCGGTGGAATGGTTTCATGATGTCTTTAAGAAAGATGGTACACCCTACCAGCAGAACGAAGTTGATTTGATAAAACAAGTTAATGCAGGAAGGGTACACATTCCCAATTAATCAGACAAACATTGTCAAAAGGTTTTATTGGCTGAACAGGAAACTGATCAAAGATGATTGTATTAGCCTTTTGTATTTTAACTACCAATTAGTAAATAAACTTAATTTCTAGACATTATTAACATAAAATATCTATGCTACCAAAAAAAATAATATTAAGCTTTTTATTGCTGCATTTGGCAAGTTCAATTTTTGCGCAGCAAAGCCAAGGACTCGATAAACATTTATCAATTATTCCTAAACCATTGTCGCTGAAGGAAACCTCAGGAAATTTCATTATTGGAAAGAAGACTAAGATCTATGTTGATGGCAACAATAACAGTTTGAAAAAAATAGGCGAAATGCTGTCCGCACAATTAAAGCTTGAAACAGGATATGATGTAAGTGTCAATGAAGTGCCTGTTAAAATGATGAAGAATGCAATCATTTTAACACAAAATGATGCATCAGATACACTAGGAACAGAAGGGTATAAATTATCCGTCAGTCCTCAAAAGGTTATTATAAAAAGTTTACACCCTGCCGGTGTGTTTTATGGAATGCAAACATTGTTTCAATTATTTCCCGTTAAATCAGAAACTCAAATTAAGGGCAGATTCATTATTCCGGGTGTAGCGATTATAGATAAGCCCCGTTTTGGCTGGAGAGGTCTGATGCTGGATGTTGGTCGTTACTTTTATTCGGTTGATTTCATCAAAAAGTATATAGACTACCTGGCAATGCATAAGATGAATACGTTTCACTGGCATTTAACAGAAGATCACGGTTGGAGAATAGAAATTAAGAAATATCCTAAACTAACACAAATAGGGGCATGGCGTGAAGCAACGCAGTATGACAGGGCTACCAGCCAGATAGATCAAAATCCTCATGGTGGATATTATACCCAAGATCAGATCCGTGAGGTTGTAGCTTATGCCAGTGACCGGTTCGTAAATATTGTGCCGGAAATTGAAATGCCGGGGCATACGCTGGCTGCTTTGGTTGCTTACCCAGAATTATCTTGTACCGGTGGCCCATTTAAAATGCCATTATTTTGGAACATTCAAAAGGATGTTTATTGCGCGGGTAACGAACAGACTTTTGAATTCCTGGAAAATGTTTTAACAGAAGTAGCAGCCTTATTTCCCAGCCCTATTATTCATATTGGCGGAGATGAGTGCCCGAAAGATCGTTGGAAATCATGCCCGAAATGCCAGGCAAGGATGAAAGCAGAAGGGTTAAAAGATGAGCATGAATTGCAAAGTTATTTCATCAGGCGTATAGAAAAATTTCTGCTAACCAAAAATAAACGGATCATTGGATGGGACGAAATACTTGAAGGTGGGCTTGCGCCCAATGCGACTGTAATGTCTTGGCGGGGTATACAAGGTGGGATAGCAGCGGCCAAGCAACATCACGACGTTGTGATGACACCTTCAGATTATGCTTATTTTGATTATTACCAGGGTGACCCTTATCAGGAACCTGTAGCTTTTGGAGGTTTGCTGACATTAGAAAAAGTATATTCATATGAACCAGTGCCATCAGAGTTAAATGCTAAAGAGGCGCTTTTTATCAAGGGAGTTCAGGCTAACATTTGGTCCGAATTTATCCATTCGGCTGAAAAAGTTGAATATATGAGTTTTCCACGTGCAGCTGCACTGGCAGAAGTTGGGTGGACGGATCCAAAATTAAAAAACTGGGAAGATTTCAAAAGACGGATGGGAATGCAATATAAACGTTATGAAAATGCTGGCATTAATTATTCAAAAACTGCTATGAATGTTACTTATACAGCTGTCAAGAATAATACAGATGGAACCGCAATAATTACTCTTAAAACAAATAGTTACCAACCAGAGATTCGTTACACTATTGATGCTACAGAACCAACAGAAAGTTCACCAATATACTATAATCCTTTTACTATAAAATTGCCTGGCACTATAAAATCGGCAGTTTTTGAAAAGGGCGTAAAACTTAGCAAGGTAAGTATAACCTCTGTATTAAGATAATGATAAAACATACTAAGCTAATAAAGAAAACCAAGTTAGAAAAGCAATCAGGGTATGGGAAGTCATCGTTACCCAGAAATAATTCTTTAAAAACAATTAAATAACGAATTATGAAAGATCTTACCATCATTCTATTATGTGCTGCTTTGTTGGGTTGCAGTGCGTCTACAAAAATC
>JACMRH010000371.1 GCA_014376535.1 Cytophagales bacterium
ATTGTTGCCTTCAAGGGTATGGAGCAAATTGAGTGTCATCAATGAATTAGCTTATTTAAAGGAACCTATTTGGAAGTCAGCTTCACTTTTATTCTTGGTTGCATTTAGTTTATATTTAAATGCATTCCAATTCATACCTTACGAGTTAAACTTTTTCGAAAAATGCCGGCCACTGGTAAACTTGATCCGAATTGACCAAAGGTGGGGAATGTTTGCACCTATAGTATTTCGTGACGATGGGTGGTTTATTTTTGAAGGCAAAACCAATTGCGGGGAGATCGATATTTACAACGAGGGAAAACAGGTAAATTTTGAAAAACCCGATCTTGTAGTTAGTCGGGTTAAAAACGATAGATGGCGCAAATACCAGGAGAATATTTTGTTTGTTCACAATTCACATTTACGGCCGTATTATTGCAATTGGCTTCTCAGGGAATGGAATAAAAACGCGCAGGACAGTTTAAAGATCAGCTCTGTAAATATCATATATATGAAAGAATTCACAATGGCCAATTATATGACAATTCCAGTAAGTAAAGAACTGCTCTGCAGTTGTTCTAATTAGCTTTTCTACATCCAAATCCTTATTTTTCCCTATTGTTACACTAAACAAAAATGTTCATGAACTACTTCAGATTACTTATATTATCGGCATTTATAACTTTTACTTCCTGCACCAAAAAGAAACCTGACCCAACTCCATCTATTGCTACGACAACTACAACAGGTACAACAAGTAGTACATCTGGCTCAACAAATTCAGGAACTACTTCCGGGGCCACAACCTCTTCAGGTACAACTACAGGTTCAACTACATCTTCAGAAACTAATACAGCAAGTTTCAATGATGGAACTAACACCACCGTTGCTTCAGTAATTCAGGCGGAAAAAAATGCTAACACTGGGCACATTACAATATCAATGATTAAAATTGCCAATCAGTTTCCTACGACTTTTATATCTGTAAATAGTCCTACAGGAATTGGTACTTATAAAGATGACCAGTCAACTAATACTTATGGTCAAATAAAATACTCAAGTACAGATACTTACACCACTGATTTTAATGTTGTGGGCACTTGTACAATTAATGTGACCGAATTAACCAATTCTAAAGTCGCTGGAAATTTTACTTTCACAGGAAAGAATTCTTCATCCGCAACCAAAACTGTCACAGGGAGTTTTAATTGCCCATACACAACCAAATAATTTATTGTTTTAAGTTACCAACTAACATTCTTTAAGAGACAAGGTTGTAGTGAAATGGTTTTAATAATTAAAGCCATATCATAATTATGTCCTCCGTATTTATTGTTTACCCGCATCAACTATTTGAACTGCATTTAAATGCTCCTTCCGATAGTATTTTTTATCTTCTGGAAGATCCATTGTACTTCTGTCAATTCAAATTCCACAAGCAAAAAATAGTTTTGCATCGGGCATCCATGAAATACTTTGAGGCCAGCCTCCATGAAAAAGGCAGTCAGGTATATTACTGGGATTTTACTAAGCTTGAAAGTTACGATGAGCTTGTCAGCCATTTGATTATACAAGAAATAAAGGAAATCAAATATTATGATGTAACAGACGATTGGCTGGAGCAAAAGATTACCAAAGCATTTTCAAGTTTCCAGATTTGCCGGC
>JACMRH010000372.1 GCA_014376535.1 Cytophagales bacterium
GGTGAAGACATAGATAAACGCTGGCAGGAATTCTTGGATTTTGAGGCTTCTATTCTTTCAAATTATGGAAAAAAAGAAACCATTCATGGTTAAAACTTCTAACTAATTGGCCCTTAAGAATTCCTTATTTTCCCTGATTAAGATTGAATATTTTTTACTTACACCAACATTTTGCACCCCCGGAATCTTCTGGAAACAATCGCTCACTGGAATTAGCAGCAAATTGGGCGAGTAAAGGTCATAAAGTCACCATTCTTTGCGGTTCAGGCAATTTTGATAAATCTCTTTCCTGGTTTGTTATTTTTAAAAAATACAAATATAAAGGGTTTACTGTTTTAAGGTTAAACGTCCCCTATTCACACTATTATCCTTTTTTGCAGAGGATTATATCATTTATTAAATATTTGATTTTCAGCTTATTATTGGCATTTAAAATGAGAAAAGCTGATATTATATATGCTTCAAGCACTCCATTAACTATAGGGATTACCGCACTTTGGCTAAAATATTTTTTCAATAAGCCTTATGTTTTCGAAACTGTAGACCTTTGGCCTGATACTCCCATTCAAATGGGCGTAATAAAGAATAACTTTCTTAAGAAAGCCTTATGGAGTTTAGAAAAGATTATATATAAAAAAGCATCTCATATAATTTGTCTTTCAGAAGGAATGAAAGAACTGATTGTGAGCAAAAAAATAAATGATGAAAAAGTTACTATTGCTCACAATGGAACTGATTGTTCCTATTTTACACCTTGTATAAATAAGGATTTTGTAAAAGGTAAGTTAAATCTTACAAAAGGCAAGTTTACCATTCTTTACGCCGGGACTATAGGTGAGGCAAATGGTCTTCATTTTTTGGCTGAAGTAGCGAATGAAATTCAAAAAAATTCTCAACATTCAGTTCAGTTTCTAATTGTTGGTAATGGTAACAGAAAGGAAGAATTAAAAACCTATTGTCAAAATAAAAGTCTTCAGAACATTTTATTTCTGGATACTGTACCAAAAGCCATGGTAAAACAATTTTTTGATGCTGCCGATACCGGATTTGTTTGTTTTGCACCATACCCAATTCTTGAAACAAATAGCGCCAATAAGTTTTATGATTACCTGGCAGCTGGTTTACCAGTTTTGATTAACTATGGGGGTTGGCAAAAGCACTATCTAGATGAATTTCATGCGGGATTTAGCCAGAGAACACCAAAAGAAATGGCAAAACAGATAATTTTGCTTTCTCAAAACAAAAATCTATTAGCCGAGATGGGGAAAAATGCCCGATCGTTAGCAGAAACAAGATTTGACAGAAAGGACATAGCAGAAAAAATTCTGGATATATTCACTTCTATCAAAAGCAATTAGGATATTTGTATTCCCTTATCATTCTCAAGATCATGATCACTAATACTTTGCAAGTACAAAACAACGATACTGAAATACAAGGCATTCAACTTACTGAACTTGTCAAAGAATATGGTTCTCCTTTATATGTTTATGATGCTGAATCTATTGAAAGCCAATATAAAAAGTTAATTGGTGCGTTCCATAACACCAATATCCGGATAAAATATGCTACTAAAGCTTTATCTAATATTTCTGTTTTGAAATATATGAAGAAAATTGGTATTGGGTTGGATGTGGTCTCTATTGAAGAACTGAAAATCGGGATTAAAGCCGGTTATGATGCTAAGGAAATAATGTATACCCCAAGTTGCGTTGATTTTCAGGAAATTGAAGAAGTTATAGCTTTAGGAGCAACCCTTAATATTGATAGTATTCCTTTTGTAGAGAAATTTGGTAAAACTTATGGTGGGACAATTCCACTTTGTATCAGAATAAATCCTCATGTAGAAGCTGGTGGAAACCATAAAATAAAAACTGGACATATTGAATCTAAATTTGGTATTTCAATAGATCAATTAGACCAGGTTTACGATCTGGTGAATAAGTTTGGAATAGACATGGCTGGTATTCATGTTCATACAGGGTCCGACTTTGGGGACATTGACGTATTCTTAAAAGTAGCTGAAGTTATGTATGGCGTGGCTATGAACTTTAAAAACCTTAAGTTTTTAGATTTTGGAAGCGGGTTTAAAGTATCTTACAAACAAGGAGATAAAGAAACCAATATTGAAGAACTTGGAAGTAAAATGTCTGTTTCTTTTGCAAATTTCTGTCAAAAATATGGTAAGAAATTAGACTTATGGTTTGAACCTGGGAAATACCTGGTTAGTAAATCAGGCTATCTTTTGGCAACAGCAACTGTTATAAAGCAAACTCCTGCAACTACGTTTATTGGTCTGAATACTGGCTTAAATCATCTTATAAGACCTATGATGTATGAATCTTACCACGAAATAGTAAATATTTCTAATCCGGATGGTGAAAAGAAAAAATATTCAGTTGTGGGCTATATCTGTGAAACAGACACTTTTGCCTGGGAGAGAGAAATGAATGAAACTAAAGAAGGTGATATTATAGTCTTCAAAAATGCAGGTGCTTACGGCTTCAGCATGAGCTCAAATTATAACTCAAGGATAAGACCAGCCGAAGTATTAGTACATAAAGGAAAAGCGATTCTAATAAGGAAAAGAGAAACTTTAGATGATATTTTAAAGAATCAAATTGAGGTTAATTTCTAAAAATTGTTCTATACATATATATATTAAAAAACCTTAAACTTCTTTAAACACGCTTAGTTTTCATCTCCTCTACTGTATTCATATAAGTTTGTATTTCTCTTTTAAGTTTTCTTTCTACCTCCAGTTTGCTGGTTTTATAATCTTCAAATGATTTTAGTAATTGCTCATAATCATTTGTTTTTTGTTTAGTAAGTGAATTGCTTTTATTAAATAAGAAATACAATACTGCACATATCCCGCTAACAATAGCCAGGAAAATCCATAAGGTAAGAATATAAGTAACATTGCTGGAAGCTCTATTATCTGCTTTATCACGCTCCAGACTTACAGCATTAAACTTTTCATTTGAAGCTCTAATTTTGGCATTTAAACTGGCAATTTCTGAATTTTGAGTATTTACTTTGTTCTGTTCATTTTTTACCCGAACTCTCATCATCATCAATGAATCTTGTACAGAAGACCACATTCCATTCAATTCTTCAGAACGAATAATTTTATGTGAATTATAGGAATTAGATTTTTCTACCATATTATTCCATTTTTTCTCCAGTGTTTGACTAAAACATAAGTGAGTTAATAAAACTAATATGGATATAGTTATAAACTTTTTCATTTTGACTGTTAATTAAATGTTAGAAAGTAAATAAGAAATTTTTAACAATATAGTTAATAATCTTTTGTATTAACATTACAATAATATTGTGCCGAACCGATATTATTAGCTGTTTTTAGGATTTTAAAATATCCTCAATGATTTTAAGGTGATGATTTGCATGAATCACCAGAAACTTGATTGAGGGTTTTAGATTAAGGTGACCGAAATATGGATGATTAAAATAATGATTTGGTTTAAGAATTATTATTTCTTCAATTTTTTGTTTTGACAAAATCATCTTTTGTTGAAGATCTTTTTCCAAAATAAGATCTTTTGGAATAACTGATTTAGGAGCATTGGCCCTTCCCCTTGGAATTTTATTGATTGTATAAACAAAAAATCTGTTGAAGTTGAATTTCCATTTGTAAGTTTTAGGATCTGAGTTTTTCAATGCATCTAATATTCCTATAGTTGCCATTAGCGTGTGGTCTATATGCCATCCAACTGAAGCCTTAGAAACCGCCAAATTTATTTTATCTAGTTCAGATATTTTACTTTCTAACTTATCCAGTACTCTTTTAAATTCAAGCAACACTATTGTAAATTTTGATTATTTTCAATGATTCTCGCGGATTGGGAAATTCCTATTTTTAACCAATTCACCAACATGCGAGAGCACATTCAACCTGGAACCGTATGTTTCCTGTAACATTTGTTCATTACAGATCTCAGCAGTTGGACCGCTAGCAACTAATCTCATGTTAAGCATTACCATCCAATCGAAATATTCAATGGCTGATTGTAGATCATGATGAACAACCACAACCGTTTTACCTTTTTCGCGCATGTCTTTCAGGATTTTAATAATATCAGCTTCAGTAGCCATATCAAC
>JACMRH010000373.1 GCA_014376535.1 Cytophagales bacterium
AAAAGATTTTCAAGGATTTTTATACCGAGGGAAATAACCGGAAAGTTGGGCATGACAGTTTTCGAAGCAGCACACAGAAATCGGAATGCTATAATTTATTGGCATGTAGACAATAATTTTATCATCCAAACCAATAGTTTTCACCAGGTCTCTATGCAAATAGAGGAAGGGTGGCATACTTTAAGTTTGGTTGATAACCTTGGGGAAAGCATCCAAATCAAGTTTGAGGTACTGACTAAAAAATAATCCTTTAATAATAAAACAATCAGAAATTGCTGGTTTTCCCTTTATGTGCTTAATTTTTAAAACTTTACTGACATTTGAGTTAAGAAAATGTTAACTTTGTGAGTTCACCATCCACTAATCTGTGAAAACATCTCCAAAGCAATCTAAGAAAGAACTAGCAGCCATAGAAGAGGCAGCTGTATTAGCCAAGCAAAAAGAAGACAAAAGAAGATTGAAATCTTATGCACCTGATACCTGGAAGAAGATTGAAAGCTGGGGAAGGGAGTCTGGGAATCTTTCTCAACACTTGCAAGGATATTGTTTCACCATTTCTGGTAGAATCAGGAAAAACATTGAGTTTGAAGGTTTCGAACTTGCCAATGGCGTAAAAGTACTTGATATAGTTGCTGAGCATGCCCCTGAATTACTGGTGCTTGTAGAAAAACAACCTAAAATCGTAAAACTTGAAGTTACTATTGATGTAATTGCTCAAGTGGTACTTTGGGATAGAAAAAATAAAATATTAAAACCAATATCTTACACTTTCATGGCTGAATTGGCAACAGGCAAAAAGCCTCTTTCAGAACAAAACAAGAAAATTGCAGGCTGGAATCTGGAAATTGTTCAGAAATGCGGCTTTCTATACAAGCCATCACCCAATGTTGATATAATCAATAATCCTGTAAAAAAAATCACTCCAGTGGGAATTCCGCAATTAGCTTAAAATCCATTACACTGATAAGAACCGCAAAGGCATTCACTTTTGCGGTTTTTTTTTGAGTATTTTCAAGTTAATATTTTAAGTTAAATCTATTCAATGGAAATTAAACATAAGGAATCAGAAGAAGCTGGAGTTTTTTATATTGAAGTTGAAAACCAAAAACCTGCTGAAATTCAATATGTTTTGGAGAAGGATGATAGGTTAATCATACAACATACATTTGTTCCAGAATCGCTTTCAGGTAAAGGAATTGGAAAATTATTGGTGGATAAAACAGTACTATATGCCAGAGAACATCATTTAAAAGTTGTTCCTGTTTGTTCTTTTGCTAAGAAAATAATGGAAGATGATACCTATCAAGATGTACTGTATTAATAACGTTTTACTTTTGCGTGTACAATAGATTTTATGCCAATAAATGCAAACTCTGGAAGAACTTGTATCTGGTAATTTAAATGGGACAAAGAAGCTGAAACTTTCTTGCGGCCTTACCGAATTTCCTCAGGAAATATTCACTTTAGCGGATACTCTGGAATTATTGGATTTATCTTGCAATAAGATGTCTGATGTTCCTTCTGACATTGGTAGATTAACACAGCTCAAGATTCTTTTCCTTTCAGATAATCAGTTTAGAAAATTGCCTCCACAGCTGGCTGATTGTGATAATCTTGAAATGATAGGTTTTAAGGCGAACCAAATTAAAGAATTCCCTGAAAATTCACTTCCTCCCAAAATCCGTTGGCTTATATTAACGAACAATAAAATAAAAAGCCTTCCAAGATCAATTGGCAAATATATATACCTGCAAAAAGTAATGTTTGCAGGAAATGAGCTAACTGAACTTCCTTCAGAAATGGCTTCTTGTGTCAACATAGAATTGCTGCGAATTTCAGCAAATAAACTTACTTCTTTACCAGAATGGCTGTTAAGACTACCCAAATTAGCCTGGCTGGCATTTGCTGGAAATCCCTTTTGTAAAATACCTTTT
>JACMRH010000004.1 GCA_014376535.1 Cytophagales bacterium
TTCATTGCTTCGTTGGTCGCTTCCGACATCATCGGTACTTCTTCACCAAACCAAACAATATGTGGCCTTAATTGTGATCCTTTTTCACATTTATCCCCTTGTTTTAATTCCCAACCATTCATGTCGTAGATCAGGCTTTCATCGAAAGTGCTTCGTGTTTTGAATAATTCACCATGAAGGTGCATTACATTTTTAGATCCAGCCTTTTCGTGCAGGTTATCAACATTTTGAGTAATGATTGTAACTTTAAAATATTTTTCTAATTCAACCAAAGCATAATGCGCCGCGTTAGGCTCAACGCTTAAAGCCTGTTTTCTTCTTTGATTGTAAAAATCAAGAACTAATGCCTGGTTTTTCTCCCAACCTTCAGGAGTGGCCACTTCCATAACGTCATGCCCTTCCCATAAGCCATCAGAATCCCGAAATGTCTTTATCCCACTTTCGGCACTAATGCCAGCGCCTGAAAGCACAACTATCTTTTTCATTGATTAACTTTATTAAAATATAAATTCTTGCCGCAAGACTATTTTCAATTTAAACAATTTAGCGTTTATCAGAAAGGCGCAACTTTAAAAATTTGCACTGATTCCTGCTTATTTGGTGCTTGGGTTGCATATCAACTTAATGATTCTGAGAAAGTACTTGATATAGGCTCTGGTACAGGTCTATTAGGATTGATGTTTGCCCAACAAAATTTGGTTGCAAAAATTACAGGCCTGGAGATTGACAAAGTAAGTGCAGATTTGACTTTTTTAAATTTTCAAAATTCTCCCTGGAATAATCGGTTGGTATCAGTTAACTTATCTATTCAGGAATTTGTAACAGCAGGAAAATTTAAGTTTGATTCTGTTATTTGCAATCCCCCATTTTTCGAAAATCAACTTTTATCTGTCAAGTTGGGAAACAATTTGGCTAAACACAGTTCAGAATTAAAAAGAGAAGAATTGATTGAATGTGTGATTTCAATATTGGATGAAAAAGGTGTATTTTATGTCTTGCTTCCTCCCGCCGAAGCTATAATATTTGAAAGTCTTGCAAATGAGTCAGGACTTCATCTTTCCAAAATTTCAAAAGTGAAAAACTTTGTTGATTCACATCACATTCGTTATATGATGGCTTTTGAAAAACAAAAAGTAAAGTTAATAGAAGAAGAAATTTTTATTTACTCTACAGGAAAGGCATACTCAGATGGATTTAAAAGTCTATTGCAAGACTATTATTTGTATTTGTAAATCAGCTGTTTACGAAGCTGGATAAATAGGCGTACTTTATTGTCAGCTTGCCTTGTTTTACAATCGTGGCCTGGTTTAAAATAAGGTCTTCATCTGTTTCTACTAAATTATAAAATACATTCTGAGCTAATTGTCTGGCAAAAGATTCTGAAGCATCTCTTGGGAGTTCGCAGGGCAGGTTATCAACTGCCATAACTGTAATATTCTTTGGATTTGAAAAAGCAGTTTCGGTTTGTTGAGTATAAGGATTGTAATCGTATACAGGGTCAGGAATACTGGAAGCTCTTACTGTACAAGGTATTGAGCCATTAATGTCACAGGTAATATCAGCCACCAGTTTTATTCTAAAATCGTTGCTTTTCATGTCTTCAATAGAAAACAATTTGGGAGCTGCGGAATTCCAAAAAGCTCCGGCGATTAAAATGTCTGCAACATTTGTAAATTTTTGAAAGTCTGATGTATATTCAGTAGGATATTTGTGAAAATGGGCTGAATCCCAGGTTTTGTTATCTTTTCTTTTGAAATAATCAGAAGATTCTAATTGGCAATAAACGGGGTTTTGAAAATCTTCAGTTAAAAATTGATGAACACTTACCTCTTTAATCCCGGCTCTTAGTAAAAGTTCACTTGCACTTGAACCAACTCTCCCGCTCCCTGTCAGTACAATTTTTATGGGTGGCAATTTCATAATCTGAAATTCTTCCACCATTTCACGGAAATCGAAACATTGGTTAGCTGGTTTCAGGTTGTAATAATTGTTCCTTTTACCATAATGAAGCAATGCGTTGTAGGCGCCAACTAATCCGGCAAAGTGACCAAATGCCACAAGTCTCTTTTTGCTTGAGTCCGTAATTTCTTCGTAATCAATTAAAGTACAGCCTTTGTCTAAAATTGTTTGAAGAAGTTTTTTATTATGTGGTTGTTTCTTTGTGGTATGTGAGAAGAAGAAATATTTCTTTCCAGGGATCAATGTTTCTGGTTTAACTTCTTTTACTCCAAACAAAACATCGCATTCCGTTAAATCCTCTTTTAACTCAATCCCTAAATCCGAATATTCCGCATCTGAATATATTCTAAAAGGGGAGGGTTGAACTAAAAAACGTATATCGTATTGACTTTCAAGTTCCACACATAGCATCGGAGTGATGGCAACCCTAAAATCAGGTGGTATTCTAGTTTCCCTTAATATGCCGATGGTTATCATTCCAGTAGTTTATTTCTTATACGAAACAATCAAACCATGTTTTAGTTTATACCAGAAAAGAATCCTTTTTGAAGGTTAGGTTTGTCTTGTAATCTGAAATATTCATTCAAAAAATAGATAGTAAACGAAGTAGCTAAAATTGCAAACAGTGCACCAGCATAAACGTCTGCAAAAAAATGAAGGGCCAGGTACATTCTTGAATATCCGACTAAAAAAGCCATGATGAAAAAGAAGAGTGAGGCTATTTTACTTTTCATCCAATATGACAACACTAAAAACATAGAAAAGGCCGTTGCAGTATGTCCACTTGGAAAACTATTTGAAACCAGGATATCCACACCTTCAGTAAAATGGAGTCTGTGGTAATCATTCCAGAAATATGATTTTGGTCGGTAGTTCTCTGAAAAAGCATAATTTTTAACTAACTGTACAGGAATATTAACGACTGCATAACTTATGCCTAATACGAGACCTTTTCCTTTTGATACAAACAGCAAAAGCAAACCTGTCAAAATCAAAACAGTATTACCATCTCCTACATGAGTAAACCATTTGAAAAACAAGTCTCCGTACGGTGAATACCGGGAATTCACAGCCAATAAAAGGACGTCTTTGGAATATAGATAAAGAAAAATGGCCCCTGCAAAAAGGCAGGCAGCGAATGGATAAAAAAAGTAAATATTTTCTTTAATAAACCTTCTGAGCCACATGATTTTCTGTTTTATAACAAAAATATATGAAAGTTTCCAAGTGAACATAGTGTCATGTCCTTGTTCCTTGGTGGTTAAATATTTATAAAATTAAATAACATAATTAAACAATGTAGGATCGTCATTTACATGGATGTTCTGAAAACCTTTTGAATTCATCCTTTCAACTAAAGACTGGTAATCATGGCTTTTCTTTAGTTCGATTCCCACGATAGCAGGTCCCGCTTCACGGTTTGTTTTTTTAACATATTCAAATCTGGTTATATCATCTGTCGGACCCAGAACATCATTTACGAATTCCTTTAATGCTCCTGCTCTTTGAGGGAAATTTATGATGAAATAATGTTTAAATCCTTCATAAATCAGGGATCTCTCAATTATTTCCTGCATCCTGGCGATGTCATTGTTACTGCCACTTACAATGCAAACGATATTTTTACCTTTTATTTGCTCACTGTAAAAGTCTAATGCTGCAATTGACAAAGCACCAGCAGGTTCCACAACAATGGCTTCTTCATTATATAGTTTTAAAATCGTGGTACATGCCTTGCCTTCAGGAACTAAGACCACGTCGTCCAAATTGTTTTTGCAAATTTCCAGTGTGTTCGTACCAACCGACTTCACTGCGGCTCCATCAATAAACTTGTCTATAGTTTCTAACGTGATGACTTTTCCTGCTTCAATGGCCTTTTTCATACTAGGAGCACCCGCTGGTTCCACTCCTATGATTTTAGTATATGGACTTTTTCCTTTAAAGTAGGTTGAAACACCTGCAGCCAAGCCTCCACCACCAATAGGAAGAAATAAATAATCTATTGGAACAGTTATATCCCTTAAAATCTCAAGACCAACTGTACCCTGTCCTGCCATCACTTTAAAATCATTAAAGGGATGAAGGAAAAGCATATCATTATTTTCACAAAATTGAACAGCTTCCCTGTAAGCATCATCAAATGTATCTCCCATCAATATCAGCTCGATACAATCCTTCCCAAACATTTTAACCTGCTCAATTTTTTGTTTGGGCGTTGTAATAGGCATGAAAATCTTGCCTTTAATTTTTAGTTTGTTACATGACAATGCAACACCTTGAGCATGGTTTCCGGCACTAGCACATACAATTCCTTTAGATAAAGACTCTGGTGTTTGACTTTTTAAAAAATTGTAAGCCCCTCGTATTTTATATGATCTTACAACCTGCAAGTCTTCCCTTTTAAGGTAAATATTGCAGCCATATTTTTCAGAAAGATTTATATTTAACTGAATAGGTGTATGATAGATAGCACCATTTAAGCGTACACTTGCTAGTTCTATATCTTCAACTGTCAGTCCTGATAGCATTTTTTTGTAATATTTTCCAAACTTACGATGAATAAAGGCAATTTTATGATTTTTGAAGAAATTCATGGGATAGATTAAATCCCAATCCAAAAAAAATATTTGATACTAAGTTTCTTTTAAGCATTTGTTTCCCCACATATATTGAAAATTTAGCTTAAAGAATAAACTTTCCAATTCTATTCTTATCTTTGCGCTCTTCTATCAAGTTCAAATAATATGAAACAATTGGCAAATGCGTCTATCGTAACAAGAGATGTTATCGATTTAGCCCATGAAACTAAAAACGTATACGAATCTATAGCGATCATTTCAAAAAGGGCAAGACAGGTTTCTACTAAAATGAAAGAAGAGCTTAGTCAGAAACTTTCTGAATTCGCTACTAAAGAAGACAATTTGGAAGAAATATTCGAAAATCGTGAGCAAATAGAGATTTCAAAATACTATGAGCGCATGCCGAAACCATCTATGATGGCATTAGAAGAATTTATTGAAGGAAAAGTATACTTCCGCAAGCCAGACGAAGAGGTTTTGTAATAACAATGCTGAAAGGTAAAAAAATCCTTTTGGGCATAACAGGAAGTATTGCTGCTTACAAATCAGCACTTCTTATAAGAGAATTGATTAAA
>JACMRH010000374.1 GCA_014376535.1 Cytophagales bacterium
ACAATCTCATCGAGATTTGAGTCAAGTGATTGAATTTTAAGGAGAGTGTCAAGTTTCTGAGATACAGTAGCTTCCATGCAACTAGAGATAATATTTTACAGGATTGGTATTAATGGTGCTAAAAAGGATTGCAATATTAGGCATTTTTTTTGTTAAAATATTATAAAATAATTCTTTAGTATGAACTTCGCTTTCATAATGTCCAATATCGGCTATCATTAATTTCTTTCCAGCCTCGAAATATTCATGGTACTTAAAGTCTGAAGATACAAATGCTGTTGCTTTTTGCTTTATTGCTTTTTGAACTAGAAAGCTGCCAGAACCGCCACAAACAGCAACTCTTTTAATCTTTGCATTAAATGGAGTGAACTTAATAGCCTTTAAGTTTAACGATTGTTTAAGGAAAGCAAGAAATTCTTCCTGGTTCATTTCATTTTCAAGATTCCCTATTGCACCTGAACCAGTGCTTAGGTCCTGATTATTTAGATGAATTAAATCATAAGCAACTTCTTCATAAGGATGGGAATTATACATAGCCTCAACAACTTTTTGCTGAAGATAGGCTGGGAATAAAACCTCTATTTTAAACTCATTTACTATTTCCCTTTTATTTGCGGAACCAATTGCAGGATTTGCAGATTCACTTGGAATGAAGGTGCCTACACCTTCGCTTTTAAAGCTGCATTCTCTATAATTTCCAATTTGACCTGCGCCAGCAGAATATAAAGCATTTAGGATCTTTTCAGAAGAATCTAAAGGAGCATACACAATTAGTCTTCTTAAATTCCCTATTAAAGGATTTAAAATCTTTATATCCTTTAAACCTAATAGTTTGGCCAGAGTGTAATTTACACCCTTCCCACAATTATCTAAATTTGTGTGAGCAGAATATAAAGCAATATCATGCCTAACGGCTCCAATTATAATTTTCTCTGTGAGTGAATTACCAGTTAGACTTTTTAGTGGCTTAAATATGACTGGATGATGTGAAATTATCAAGTTGCATCCTTTTTCTTTAGCTTCTTCGATCACTTCTAGAGTTACATCAAGGGTAAGAAGTACCTTACCAATTTCCGTATTTACATTTCCATAGTGCAAACCAGTATTATCATAAGGTTCCTGCCAATCCAATGGAGCAAACTCTTCAATCGCTTTTATTATTTCAGAAAGTAGCATATTTATTAATGAAAGGCCTTAATGTATATTTCAAATATAAAATATCATTTAAAAGCTAAAACATAATGGTATAACAATTATCAAATTGAGAATTTGTGGTAATATTGCAAATATGATGCTGAAACCGCACATTTTTTTCTTAATAACTTCATTTCTGACTTGGACATATTATCCTGTGTTCTCCCAAAATCAGGAAGGTGAGATTGAAAGCCAACAAATTATTGTTGAAAAAAATAGAAAAATAGAACTTCCCAATGCTCAAAGAAATTTTGAAAAATTAACAATTCAGAAGAAAACTGTTGATATCAACAAACAGAGCTATAATTTTAATGACTATAATCTTCCTCTCCCCTTTTTGGATGCCAAATTGAAAATATTATCAGTTAAAGATGAACCCCTTCAAAAATTATACGCCAATTATCTAAAAGCAGGCTTTGGGAATTATGCCACTTCTTACCTGGAAGGTTTTTTATATAACAAAAGGAATACAAATTTTGCGTATGGATTGAATGTAAGGCACTTTGCAAGTGCGAGGGGACCTTTAAAAAACTCTGGCATGAGCGACAATCATATCCTTCTATATGGTAAATATTTAATGCCCAAATACACAATTGATAGTGATTTGGGCTATTTCAGGACTGCCAGGCATTTTTATGGATATAATCAGGATAAGGAGATTAGAAAAGACACTATGCAACAAGTGTTTAATAATATGGCTTGGAATATTGGAGTAAAAAATACAGACTCACTTGCTGCTCTAAATTACCAGGCAAATATTGAAATCTCACATATAGCTGACAGGTATAAGGCAAGTGAAACTGAAGGTTTAATTAGATATCAAACAAAACTTCAATTGGATTCTATATCAAATGCAGGTGCAAAAGGCACCATTTCTATTGCCAGCCGAACCGATTCCACGAAATTTACCAGAAATCTGGTATGTGTACAACCTTACTATCAAAGAAAACTTGATAAACTTCTAGTAACCGGAGGTATTAATTTTGCATATGAAAATGATACTTTGTTTTCTAAAAAGAACTTCCACATTTATCCTAGTGTAAATGCTGAATATCCATTAAAAGAATATAAACTAACAATTTTTGCAGGATTAGATGGCAACATGGAGAGAAACACTTTCCGAACTATAGTAAGGGAAAATCCATGGATGACTCCAAGATTTGCGCTATCACATACAAACAAACAATTAGACATCTATGCCGGGCTTTATGGCAATGTTCTAAAAAAGATAACCTACCGTTTTCAGGCAGCTTATTTAAACTATAAAAACATACCATTTATAATCAACAATGGAAAAGACTCGTTGAGATTTGCTTTGGCATATGATCCATCAGTAGTAAAAGTTGTAAGACTTAAGGCAGATATAAGTTACAACGTAGATAAAAAAATGTTGGCAGGAGTACAATTCACCTATCAGACCTTTAATGTTTCAGATAAAATTCAACAGCCATGGCATATGCCTAAAATGATTGCCAATTATTACCTGACATATTTTTTTAAAGAAAAGATCATTTTTAATTTAAACTCGTATATGTATTCAGGCATTAAAGGCTTGGAAACAAATGGTAAAGTAAAAGACTTACCTACTATAATGGATTTGAATCTTAAAGCTGATTATTTGTTTTCACAAAATTTTTCTGCTTTTTTGGAAGTAAACAATCTTTTGGCCAATAAATATCAAAGGTATTTGTACTATTCGCAAAAAGGGATTAACTTTCTTTTGGGTGCAACGTGTAGCTTTTAAACAGCATGGAAGAAATTAAAAAATGTGTTAAAGAAATACTAACCACTAATGAAGTGGTTTGCCTTCCTGGCCTTGGAGGTTTTATTTCTAAGCATGTTTCTTCCAACTACGACCAATCAACGCATATTTTTACACCTCCACATAAACAAATTGCTTTTAATGAAAGGTTGATTAACGACAGTGATAATCTTCTGTTATTAATTTCAGAACGAAAAAGAACTTCTAAAGAAACTGCCAGGATAGAACTTTCAGCATTTGTAGAATTCATTAAGTCCTCTCTGCAAAAAAACAAAGAATTTAATTTCACTGGCTTAGGCCTTCTTTATTTTCAAGAAAATGGTTCAATAAGTTTCAAAGCTGATATAAGTCCGGCAATTGATCCTTTTAATTTTGGTCTCCCCCAAATTTTAATCAAGTTTTCTCCCATAGAAACTCCAAATAAATTTTTACAAAAACCCAAAGACAGAAAAGCCATGAGTACTATTGATTTACAATCTGTTCCAGATCCTGGATCACCTGGCGATAACCCTCAAAGAAACAAAAACGATAAAAAAGAAAAATCTTTAGTTTGGCTTTATATTATTACCCCCATAATCCTGATTGGAGGTATGGCAATGTTCCTTGCTGGAACAGATGATGGTCGCAAAGTACTGGCCAATATGCACATAATGTCTACCCCAATGCCAGCAGACTCTGTATTTTCAGACAGCGCGATAAACCAGGACATGATCGTTGAAGAACCAGTTATAGATTCAAGTGCCATTGCTCAAACCGAATCTTTTGACAATGCTGTGTCGGCAGAGGAAACGATTAAAAAAACTGAAACCCAAACTTGGGGTGAAGAACCTGTAAAATCAAAACAGGAAGAAATAGCAAAAACTGATGTTCATACTTTGGCAGTTGCAAATCTGATTAAAGGCAAATCCGGCAGATGTTTTGTAATTGCAGGTGGATTTTCAAATCGAAAAAATGCTATCAGATTCCGCGAGAAATTAGTTCAGGAAGGATTAGAATCCAAAATAATTGCTCCAGCTGAAGATGGATCACTATACAGGGTAAGTTTAGGAGATTATGCAGAAAAAACGGTTGCTATAAAAAAGGCCGAAGAATTAAAGCCAACATACGGAGAGAATATCTGGGTTATGATATATTAATCCATCCTTCAACTATCTAATTTTTAAATGATTTTCTTTCAAATAACTACTGCTGCAACATCCGCTTTACCTGATGTTCCTGAGGTTCAGGGTTCTATGTCATTATTAGATCTTCTCTTTAAAGGAGGATGGGTAATAATCCCCATTCTTTTCCTTTCTTTATTGACTATCTATATCATCATTGAGAGAACTTTAGTTTTGTCTAGGGCATCGAGAATAAAAACCGGTTTCATGGATGGTATAAAAAATTCCATTGTAAAAGGAGATCTGAATAGTGCCTTATCAGCAGTTTCTCAACACGACACTCCTGTGTTTGCAATGCTAAAAAGGGGCATTGGCAGAATAGGAAGTCCTTTAAAAGAAATTGAAAATTCAATGGAGAGCGCAGGAAAGGTTGAAATTCTGAAATTGGAAAAAAACATGAGCTACCTTGGCATTGTTGCAGCGATCGCACCGATGTTAGGGTTTGTAGGAACGATTTCTGGAGTTATTAAAATTTTCTATAACATATCTTTAGCTGACAATATAAGCATCGGACTTATAGCTGGTGGACTTTATGAAAAAATGATTACATCGGCTGCCGGTTTAATTGTTGGGATTATCGCGCATACCGGATATCAGTTGCTAAATATGAAAATTGAGAGCATAACCTACCAAATGGAAAAATCTGGTTTGGAATTTGTTGATATTATTACTGACCATAAATAAGCTTCTTAATTTAATTAATCGTGAACTTAAGGAGAAGAAATAAAGTCCATTCAACAATGGAAGTTTCAGCGTTGAATGATATTATGTTCTTTTTAATGCTGTTTTTTTTGATAGCATCAACGCTTGCAAATCCTAATGTCATAAAATTATTATTGCCACAGGCCAAAGCAGGTCAAACTGTAAGCAAGCAACAGTATAGCCTTACAATTTCGAAAGATTTGGACTATTACATTAATAACGAAAAAACACCATTAAGTTTTGAACAATTAGAACCACGATTAAAGTCAATTACTGATAACTCTATAGATGTTACTGTTGTTTTGAAAGTTGACCGTGCTATACAAGTACAAAATCTGGTGGATGTACTTGCCATAGGTAGTAAGCACAAGATTAAAATGATATTAGCCACCCAGTCTCCGAAATAGTAAAATCAAGCATTGTGATAAAGTTTTTCAAGGTTAATGATCCATACAGATTTGGGATATTAACAATTGTCTTCATTATCATAAGGGCGCTTATTTTTTACTTTGGTTCTCCATTAACTCAAATTGAATTACCATTTCTATTAGCTGCAAGGACAATATCTGAGGGCAAATGGTTATATAAAGATATTTGGGAAACAACAGAGCCATTAACAACCTTAGTTTATTATCTGCTTCCTAAAGGCCCGGAAAACTTTAGCGTATTTTCATATTGGATCAATGTAATATTGATAATTTTTAATGCATTTTATGCAAATTATTTCCTTCAAAAATTAGATATTTTTTTAGATAAAACTTTTTTGCCAGCGTTGTTTTACATACTTCTTAGCCTGACTTTTTTCGAATTAAATGTTTTATCAGCACCACTTCTTGCTTCTACTTTTCTACTGTTCGTTTTAAATAACGCTTTTTCTTTCCTAAAAAAAGAAGATTACAACAGACTTTATGATTCTGGATTTTTTCTTGGCATAGCATCATTGTTTTTTTTGCCTTGTGTTGCATTTATACCATCAGTATTAGTAACACTTTTGGTTTTTACCAGAAGCCAGGGGAAAGGCTATTTTTTATTTCTTTTAGGATTATTATTTCCTTGGACTATCACATGCATAGTATTTTTATGGATTGGGGGTTTAAATGAGTTTATTAATATTTTTATAAACCATTATTTTTCAAATTTCAAAAATTTCATTTTTTCTACAGAGACACTAACGATATTTCTACTACCCATTACATTATTTATTACAGGAGTTATTTTCAGCTTAAAGGGTAATTTGAGGGAAATAAATTTCCAAAGTGTAAGCCGGAAATTTCTTATATTTTGGTTGTTAAGTGGAATGGTTTGCTGCCTTATTTCTACCACAAAAAGTTTCTCTCTTATTTATATTATAATCTTCCCGCTTACTTTTTTTTACACATTTAATTTTCTGCAGATAAAGAAAAATTTTATTCCGGATCTAATAATTTTTGCCTTCATAATTCTTTCATTATACCTGCAATATCGCTGTTTGTCAGGAACATTATGGCAAAAAACTGTGTACCAATATAGAGTCAATAAACTTCATGACACACTAATAGATGGCAAAAACATTTGGGTTTCAGGTGAGAATCAAGAACACTATTTATATGCAAACTTGTCAGGTAAGTATTTGAATTGGACTGTTAGCAAAGAAGACTTTAACAACACAGACAAATTCTATGCTATTGAAAATATAAGGAAGAATTTCTATTCTAATTTGCCAGAAGTGATTATTGATGATTCTCTGCGGATGCCTGGAATTTTCGATAAAATTCCTCAGTTGAAAAATAGATATATCTTAAAAGATAAAAGTGTTTATATACGTCAACGGAAATAGTAATATAATATTTGACCATTTGATTTCGATGGTCTTATTCCCTGGTTATCAGGTATATTAATCATCGTTTCATCAAGGCGGGCATCAAACGTGTTTAAATGTTTTAATATAGCCTTCATCGCTTTTTTCTCCAACTTTTCATTGCCTTTGATAGTGACAAATTCCATGACCATAATTAGGTTTGGATCAAGACTTAATTTGCTTGATATTTTGTCAAGTTCATACCTTGATTCCGGGACAAGATTATTACTATCAGATGAAACAAATACTTCCAATTGTATTTTCTCAATTCTTGCTAAAAGTTTATGGGCAGCAACAGAATCCATATGATGCCTTTTCCAGGAGTTATAATGATTAAATAATTGAATTTTAGTTTCTAATTCATTATTATACAAGTGAATATGGTTTTTAAGTTCATTTTCCAAATAAGTGTAATCACTAAAAAAGGTAACAAGATTTTTTAGCTGTCCAGCTGGAAAATATTGGTTTTGGTTGTATTTTTTACATAAAAAGGCTTCTTCAGCAGGGGTGAGAAAATCAGTTTTTATTTTAGTTTGATAAAGGCTAGCATAACCATCTACCAAAACCTTTGCGAAATAATAAGCAGTATCCAGCTTTACCGGATGAGGAACAGGAACTATTACATATCTTGTATTTCCCATTTCATAAGATAAAATATGATTGGGAGTGAAGACAGTATCTCTGCCATTTGGGAATAAGAAATCGATATAATTATGAGAATTCTTATGGATGTTACTGAGTTTACCAACCAGAGTGTCTTTTTGGGTTGTTATTACAAAACCATCCTGAAATGATTTTTGAGCTATAGCAATATTTAAACTAAAAAAGGAGACAAAAATGAGAACGAAGGCCGGATATATTATATTTTTTTTCATGTTAAGTTTTTTCAGATCAATTAATCAAATTTACGTATTGATAATATGTAACATTAACTGACCTATAATTACATCACAATATTTACGTATAAATAAATAAAGAGTTTAGATTTGAACCATGTTTAGTTCGGGAAAAAATGCCATAAAAAAAGAAGTAGAGGATCAGAACCTGTATTCTATTAGACTTTTAAATAATTATCAGAATAATAATGTAATAATCAGGTGGCTTTCGTTTTTAATGCTCGTACTATTTTTATGTTTATTCTTACCCTGGCAACAAAGTACTGAAAGTTACGGTAAAGTTACCGCTTTGAATCCACAGGATAGGCCTCAATCTGTTCAAACAGTTATTGCCGGAAGAATAGAGAAGTGGATGATAATGGAAGGTGATTACATAAAAAAGGGTGACACAATTTTAGTGCTATCTGAAGTAAAAGAAAAATTTATGGACCCTGATCTTTTGAAGCGCACTGACGAACAGATAAAATCCAAAGAAATTTCAATAGAATCCAAGAAACAAAAGATTCAATCTTTACAAAAGCAATTATCAGCCATAAAAAGTGGGTTGATATTAAGCCTTGAAAAAACTGAAAATAAATTGATTCAGGCCAAAATGAAAATTGAATCCGATTCTGCAGAATTGGTTTCCTCAAAAGCAGACTTAATTATTTCTGAAAGACAATATGATTCTCAGAAAGGCCTTTATGATAAAGGTTTTAAATCATTAACAGAATTAGAACAGCGGAGCCTTAAACTTCAGCAATCTAAAGCTAAAGTAACAAGTGCGTTAAATAAACTTGCCAGTACAAGAAATGAATACATAAATGCTGAAATAGAATTAAATTCTGTAAGGGCGGAATACACCGACAAGATCTCAAAGGCAGAATCTGAATTAAATTCAACACAGGCAGATATTTATGATACAGAATCCAGCATCGGAAAAATGAGAGTTGATTATTCCGGACTTCAGGTGAGAAATGGAAACTATGCTGTAAAAGCCCCACAAGACGGATATATTTTGAAAGCTTCAAAGGAAGGTATTGGAGAGACTGTAAAAGAAGGAGAAGAGGTATTGACCATTATGCCAATTAATAATTCCATGGCAGTTGAGCTGTATGTTAAACCAATGGATATGCCCTTACTATACAAGGGTTGCCCGGTAAGGGTTCAATTTGATGGATGGCCGGCTTTGGTTTTTTCAGGGTGGCCGAATTCTTCGGTAGGTACTTTTGGTGGTCTTGTAAGGGTTGTGGATAAAGTTGCCACTAAGGACGGTAAATTCAGGATGTTGGTTGTTCCTGATCCGAGGGAGGATCCATGGCCAGAAAAAGTGCGAATTGGAACTGGTGCAAATGGCTGGGCCATGTTGAACAACGTTTTACTTTGTTATGAACTATGGAGGCAATTCAACGGATTTCCACCTGACTATACTGCCTACGAACATAAAAAAGAGATAGAAGACGAGAAAAAAATTAAAAAAAACAAAAACAGCCAAAAAGAAATAGATGGATAATTGATACAGTTATGAGGTTATAAACATTGCTATTTTTATTTTAAGCTCATTTTTATTTTTTAATTGACAGAAATATCTGATTCTCTAAAAATTGACCTGATATCTGATCGGGACATTAGCTTAAAACAGAGATCAGTCATATAATTTTAGGAAAATGTATAGATTGTCATAAGCCAAACTCTACAAATCCTGATTCACCTGAAGATTATTTTTATTCTCTGGACGGAGTAAACATTGATTACAATGGTGTAAAGAAAAAGATAGATGAGAGATGCCTTGACTCTTCTGTAAGCAAAATCGAATATAGGATAACCAGCCAAAATCCTGACGAGAGAATGCCATATAACATGAGCCATTATGTTACAAAATATTTTACTTATAAGGTCCTGGATAGCCCAAGGAGCTAAAAACAATTAGTTTATTAAATCTTGAATGTTTCCATAAAGGGCTCCTCCAATTGAACTTTCTGAAGCGCCAGTTACTGATTTTAATGCATTTGGTTGGTTGGTAATTCTTAAATATCCGAGAAAAGCAAAAATGAGGGCCTCTTTAAAACCAATCAATTCTATGTCGGGAATAACCACTTTACATTCCACTTGAATTTTTTGCTTGATAGTTTCTATCAAAAATAAATTCAAAGCTCCCCCTCCAGTCACGAGCATTTCACCCTTAAATTGAATTGTTTTCGCTATCTGTATTGAAATATGCTCACAAACGGTAGAAAGTTTATTTTCAACAGTATCATTGTACTTATTCAGTGTGAGATTAAAAACCTGGTCTACCCATTCTTTTCCCAATGACTTAGGCGGAATATTAGCATAATATTCAAACCCGTTCAATTCTTCAAGTAATTTTTTATTCACATAACCTGATCTTGCAAATGAACCACTGTTATCATAACTATAACCTTTTTCCTGAGCAAGTTGATTTAATGCAAGATTAGCTGGACATATGTCAAATGCTGAAATTCCATCATTGTCTTGTTTAATTGAAATATTTGCTATTCCACCAAGATTTAAACAATATTTATAATTCTTAAAAAGAAGAAGATCTCCAACAGGAACCAGCGGCGCACCTTGCCCCCCGTAACAAACATCCATTGATCGAAAATCAGAAACTACTGGTAACCCACACGCTGCTGAAATTGCAGCTCCATTTCCTATTTGGGTTGTAAATCCTTTTCCTGGTTGGTGAAATATGGTGTGGCCATGAGATGCAACAAAATCAGCCTTTAATTTATGTTTCGTTAAAAAATCATTAACTTTTTCACCACAAAACCTTCCAAAGTTATAATCCGCCTCAGCCAGCTTTTCTGCTGAGGAATTCATTAAGTTTAAATTTTGCCTCTCCTCTTCTGAATAATTGTATGTAGTTGCCTCTATGATTTTAAATTCAACATTGTGTTCTACTATCTTAAACTGGCAGAAAGCAATATCAAGTCCATCCAATGAGGTGCCTGACATTAATCCAACCACGTTCCAAATCTTGTTCACCATTTTTAATATTTACTAAAATTTTAAAAACCAAATTAACATTTATTATTGATGGAAGTTATAAAGGTTAGAATTTACTTAACGTGATAATAAGGTGATTTTCTTCCTGAGAAAATCGAAAAGCAACATTATAAGACGCTTTATTAAAATTTTGACCAGAATGCGTAATTCTTTTGCTAAAATTGCGGGTTCAAATTATATTTTAAAATGTTGCGCACACATACATGCGGAGAACTCCGCCTATCTGATAAAGGGAAACAAGTAATTCTTTGTGGCTGGGTAAGCAAAATCCGGGACAAAGGAAGTTTATTATGGATCGATCTTAGAGATAGGTATGGAATAACCCAATTGTTATTTGACGAAAAAAACAAAGAAGCCTTAGAAAATGCCCGTTCTTATGGAAGAGAATTTGTAATTCAGGCTGAAGGTGAAATAATAGAACGAGTATCAAAAAATGATAAAATAGCAACTGGTGAAGTTGAAATAAGAGTATTAAGAGTAACCTTATTAAATGCGGCTAAAGTTCCTCCATTTCAGATTGAAGACGAAACTGATGGTGGCGAAGAACTTCGAATGAAGTACCGTTACCTGGATTTAAGAAGAAATCCGGTTCGTGCAAACCTGGAACTACGCCATAAAATGGCACAGGAAGTTAGAAAATACCTGGATTTGCAAAATTTTATCGAAGTTGAAACTCCTGTTTTGATCAAATCAACGCCTGAAGGTGCGCGTGACTTTGTAGTGCCGTCAAGAATGAACCCGGGAGAATTCTATGCCTTGCCTCAATCTCCTCAAACTTTTAAGCAATTGCTGATGGTCTCTGGATTTGACAGATACTTCCAGATTCTAAAATGTTTCAGAGATGAAGATTTGAGAGCAGACAGACAGCCTGAATTCACCCAGATTGACTGCGAAATGAGTTTTGTAACACAAGAAGATATTCTAAACACGTTTGAAGGTTTAATAAAACATCTGTTCAAATTCGTTAAAAACATAGAGCTTCCTGAATTGCCAAGAATGACCTATGCTGATGCAATGAAATTCTATGGCTGTGACAAACCAGATACTCGGTTTGACATGAAATTTGTTGAATTGAATGAATTGGCAAAAGGAAAGGGATTCAATGTTTTCGATTCTGCTCCTCTTGTTCTTGCTATTTGTGCCAAAGGTGCAGGAGAATATACACGTAAGCAAATTGATGAATTAACTGAATGGGTTAAAAGGCCTCAAATCGGGGCAAAAGGCCTTGTTTATGTGAAATGCGATCAGGATGGATCTTACAAGTCATCTGTCGATAAATTCTATAAACAAGAAGATCTGGCCAAATGGGCAGCTAAAACTGGCGCTGAAAAAGGAGATCTAATCCTGATACTTTCAGGTGAGGTAAATGCTTGTCGCAAGCAAATGAATGAACTGCGACTAGAAATGGGTAATAGACTGAATCTGCGAAACAAGGACCATTATTCTTGTCTATGGGTTGTGGATTTCCCAATGGTAGAATATGGAGAAGAAGAAAAAAGGTGGTTTGCAATGCATCATCCTTTTACGGCACCAAAACCTGAAGATGAACACTTACTGGATTCTGATCCTGGAGCCATCCGGGCAAATGCCTATGACATGGTTATAAACGGTGTTGAAGTTGGTGGAGGGTCAATTAGAATATTTAACAAAACCCTTCAGGCAAAAATCTTTACTCTTTTAGGTTTTAGTGATGAGGAAGCCAAAAAGCAGTTTGGTTTTCTAATGGAAGCGTTTGAATACGGGGCACCACCACATGGCGGTCTCGCATTTGGCTTTGACAGGCTATGTTCTTTATTTGGCGGTGCAGAAATTATTCGTGATTTTATTGCATTTCCTAAAAATACTAGTGGTAGAGATGTAATGATTGATTCTCCTTCTACTATTAATCCTGTTCAACTAAATGAATTAAAAATTTCAGTTAATCAGTAAAATATTATATTAAATTTTTAGAATTAACTAAAAAGAGCTGGGCAAATGTCTGGCTCTTTTTAATTAAGGGGAATCATTTAAGGGTATTTTATTTAATATTTTAGGTGTTACAATTACCTTTTGAGATTGTATACGTATATAGTATTAGTATTAGTATTAAATTGAAATCCAAATAATTATGATCATCTCATTAGTTTCAAAGGGTATAGGAAAAATGAAAAGTGCATTATTTGTATGTACAATTTTATTTAGTTTTAACTTGTCATTTGCTCAGGAGATAGTGTGGGCAAGCAAGGTTGTAAAATTCTCTTCTGAAACGGGCACAAAAGCTTATTTGGCCAACCAAATTCTTGGGAAGCCAAATGCTACACCTGATAGTTTAGGGAATACTTGGAGACCCAACAGCCAGGGAAAACCAGAAACAATAGAAGTAAGCTTTAACAGTAAAATTAAGGCGAAACAATTGTTTATAGTTGAATCTCTAAATCCAGGATTTATAAAATCAGTTGTGGTTAAAAATTCAGACGGAATTGAGTTCCCGGTTGCCTCGTACATTTCTAAATCGGCAATAAAAGGACCAAGATTACTAACCATAAACTTGTCTGATTATTCTATGAATATCAGCAGCGCAATAATCACACTGATACCAATAAAAAATGTTTCAGTTAGCATTGATGCAGTTGGTTTAACTGATTCTGAAAATACTTATAAATTAGTGAACCATGTTCAATTAGAGCAGGTCGTAAAAGTTGCACCAGTGGTTAAAGTTGATACAACAGTAATGCCTGTAGAAGAGCCCTCATCAAAGAAGAAAGACAAAAAGAAAAAATAATAGTGGCATAATAATTTATTTCTACAAGAGAGAGTTTTGGATGGTTTTGAATAAACATTAGTTTTGAATGAACATCCCCAAACTGTACAAAACAAGCAGTTTTCGGACATCTCAACAGGGGCTACTACTGATACTAGTGGCCCTTTCCATTTTTTCGCATTACCGCTTGTTCATTTTGTTCATCAAAACTGAAGTAAGAATTCCTCCAAACAAATAAAGACCAAATGTGATCGACTTTGTTTGCATAGTCTTGTTACTATATTCTTTATTGAGCCCCAAGGGACCTGGCAGAACTATTGCACCTACGCCGGCAGCAGCTCCAAGCAAAGCACCTTTTATGATTGTTTTCTTACTGCTATCGCTTCCAGCTATGCTATAATAAATCCCATTAGAAATAATATCACCTACCATTGCAATTAAATATAACTCATTTTCACTCGGAGGTGTGTGCCCGGCTTTTTCCAGTATTACTGAAATAGCCTGCATTCCCAACTTATCCATTCTAGGCGCTTTAGGTAAAAATCTCCTGAGTGACTCATGGACTAAACTTACTGCAAGGGCACCTAATAACCCACTTCCTATTGCTTTACCGGTTTTCATTTTGTGAAATTATTAATATGATATGATTATTTTAAAAGTCCCTTTGCTAATAAATTCCATTGAATATTTGCAACACCCAAAATTGCCCCTGCAGCCACTCCTAAATTTCTTACTTTGTCAATTAAATGGGATGCTCCTGTATTTGGAGATTCATTTCTACCATGGATTTCAGAATACACAGTTTTACCTTTTAAACTGATTATAAAGGAACTGGTAGCCTGATCGCTTAAAAAATGAGCAGTTCCACTTTCACTATTTTCAGGATTTGAAGAAGGTCTTACTTTAAAACCAAACAACTTTTCCTCCATCTCATAAGGATCGGAAAATAGGATAGTTTCTATTTGAACCCAATCATAACCATCGCCAGCTTTTGTTCCTGGCCCAGGGATATCTATTCTTATAAAATCACCTTCTTTTGGTTCCCGTAAAACTTCAAAACCACTTTTATTAGTTAAAACAAATTTTGCAGAAATTTTTTCGGCGAATTTATCCCAATTATGGATCTCAATTAACCGTTGACATGCTATTTCAAAGACTTTAATTGCTTCCTCTCTAGTTTCAGCTGTGTAAGAAAATTTAAAATCTTTCAACTTTCCCTTTGTATTTTTTTCTATAAGTTCTTCGATCTGGTTCATAAAATGATTTTGTGAATATTTCCAAATATCTATGCCAGTATAAGAACCAAATGGCCAATTTTAAAAAACTTGAAATTCATTTTTAAATACTCAATTTTGCGTCCCGTTTTGAAGACTTTAAAAATGATGAAAAATTTCGTTGAAGAATTACGCTGGAGAGGAATGCTGCATGATATGGTTCCTGGAACGGAAGAATTGTTAAATTCTGGAGAAATTATAAAAGCTTACATTGGTTTTGACCCAACAGCCGATTCGTTAGGAGTTGGAAATCTGGTTCAGGTTATGACTCTTATGCACTTTCAGCTATGTGGACATAAGCCCATTGCTTTGGTGGGTGGGGCAACAGGAATGGTGGGAGATCCTTCAGGTAAAAGTCAAGAGCGCAATTTATTAGATGTTGACTCTTTGCAACACAACCTCAACAGCCAGAGAAAACAACTAGAAAAATTTTTAAATTTCAATTGCGGAGCGAATTCAGCTGAGATTGTCAACAATTATGATTGGTTCAAAGAATTTACTTTTCTGGATTTCATCAGAGATGTTGGAAAACATATATCTGTAAATTACATGATGTCAAAAGACTCTGTAAAAAATAGATTAGAAACAGGAATGTCTTTTACAGAATTCACCTATCAGCTTATTCAGGGCTATGACTTTCATTATTTATTCAATGAAAAAGGAATTAAACTACAAATGGGTGGCAGTGACCAATGGGGAAACATTACTACTGGGACTGAACTCGTAAGAAGGAAAGGTGGAAATGAAGCTTTCGCTCTTACAACGCATCTGATTAAGAAATCTGACGGAACGAAGTTTGGAAAATCTGAATCGGGAAATATCTGGTTGGATAAAAACAAAACCTCACCATATAAGTTTTATCAGTTCTGGTTAAATGCGGCAGATGCTGATGCTGAAAATTTTATCAAAATCTTCACTTTGAAAACAAAACATGAGATTGAATCTCTCATAACATTGCATTCAGAAAAACCTCACGAAAGATTGCTACAAAAAGAATTAGCGAAAGATGTTACAATACGTGTTCATAGCGAAGAAGAGTACATGAATGCAGTAAAAGCATCAGAAATCTTGTTTGGAAATGGCACATCAGAGCAATTGCAAACTTTGGACGAGGTCACATTATTAGCTGTTTTTGAAGGTGTTACGAAGGTGGAAATTACCATTGATGTATTAAATGCTTCATCAAACATTACAGATTTACTTTCTATTGAAACACAGGGGATTATTTTTCCTTCAAAAGGTGAAGCAAAGAAAATGATACAGGCTGGTGGAGTTAGTGTTAATAAAAATAAAATTCTTGATATATCTGAAAAACCAACATATCAACTCATAAAAAACAAATTTTTAATAATTCAGAAAGGGAAAAAGAATTATTTCCTGATAGAAGTAAAGTAGATAATATCGCCGCAGATTAAACTTTCGCATTATTAAGGAATTCTTGACATAATTGACGATCTATGGCCTAATGTTTTATAGTTTTTAAAAAACCTAAATCTTAAAATGGATTCTATAGCAAGACAGGATTTAATCAGTGCCAAAGCAAAGCATTACTTGTTTAAAAGTAAAATGCGTGCTTATCTTGAAGGATCCACCGAAGTTCCTGAAGAAATACTTTCTGACTTCAACAAATGTGGGGTTGGAATATGGATCAATACTGTTGGTAAAAAAAAATTTAGTAATAATTCAGCACTTATGGAGTTAGATATTATCCATCAGCGAATACATGCAGTTGCTAAGGAAATTATAGACTTAAAAAAGCAAGGCTTGCAAAATGAAGCTGAAGCAAAGATGTTTGATATTAATGCAATAGGAAACCAAATTATCGATAAGATTGATGATTTAAGCTTGGTAATTCAGGATTAACCTAAATTACCAATAGCATTTATTTAACAAGCATTATTGACTTATAACTTTAATCGTCCTTCAATAGAGTCATCTAAAGTTTTACCAAGCATTGCGCCAACCATTTGTTTGGCAAAGGCAACAGTTTCTCCATGTTTTGTATCCCAATAATAGCCATCAATTGGTGTTACTTTAATTACACTAATCCGTTTATCTTCAATTCCATCAGTAAACCAGGTTTTTAATATAGGATTCCATAATTCCTTTATAATATCCTTGTCAGTTGAAATACTCGCATTTCCATATAATGTCAAAAAATCTGAATAATCAGAGCCTTTGAACAACAACTGAACTGTCGGATCTAATGCTATTTGTTGGTTTTTATGACTGTCAATTGAACTCAAAAACCATAAATTACCCTTTTCATCAATTTTCTGAACAGACATAGGCCTTGTTGCAAATTTCTCCCCGGTTCTTATACTTGTACAGAAAAAGCAACTTTTAGATTTTTCGTTTGCCTCATTTATTTTTTCTAAGATCTCTTCACCTTCCAGGTCTTTGTAGTTATTTTCTTCCTGTTGTTTATTAATGCTATCCATGATCGTATTTTATTATTGAAGTTTAAATTACTGTACCAAAACATTAATCAATAACAATTCATTGGTTCATTTGTTCTATTTTATTATACAAGTTGCATATCGAACTAATTTCAATTCGATAATTGTTGAATTAGAATACGGCCCTTTCAAACGTAACATTGTTTTGCTTTTTTTCTGAAAGAAACGTAAGTTTGTAAGCACTAAATTTGAATGTTCTCTTAATCTTTTTATATGTCAAAAATTAAAGTTGGTATTAATGGTTTTGGCCGTATTGGCCGTTTGGTATTCCGTGCCGCTGCAAACAATCCTCAGGTAGAAATTGTTGGAATAAATGACCTTATTGATGTAGACTACATGGCTTACATGTTAAAATACGATTCTACTCATGGTATTTTTAAAGGGAGCGTAGAAGTAAAAGACGGTAAATTGGTTGTAAATGGTACCACTATCCGTGTAACTGCTGAAAAAGACCCTGCTAATTTAAAATGGAGCGAAATAGGTGTTGATACAGTTGTTGAATCTACAGGCTTATTTTTGACAAAAGACACTGCACAAAAACATATTGATGCAGGTGCTAAGAAAGTAGTATTATCTGCCCCTGCAAAAGACGATACTCCTACTTTTGTTATGGGTGTAAATACAAAAACATATACTAAAGACATGACCATTGTTTCAAATGCGTCATGTACTACTAACTGCCTAGCTCCTGTTGCAAAAGTTCTTCACGATAAATTTGGTATTGCTGAAGGTTTAATGACAACAGTTCATGCAACTACAGCAACGCAAAAAACTGTTGATGGCCCATCTGCTAAAGACTGGAGAGGTGGCCGTGGTGCTGCTCAAAATATTATCCCATCTTCTACCGGTGCTGCTAAAGCTGTAGGCTTGGTAATCCCTGCTTTAAAAGGAAAATTAACAGGTATGGCGTTCCGTGTTCCAACACCAGATGTTTCTGTTGTTGATTTAACTTGCCGCCTGATTGTTCCTGCTTCTAAAGCAGATATCGATAAAGCAATGAAAGAAGCATCTGAAGGTGAATTGAAAGGGATTTTAGGTTACACTTCTGATGCCGTAGTTTCTACTGACTTTTTAGGAGATGCCCGTACTTCTGTTTATGATGCTGATGCAAGTATTTCTTTGAATGATAACTTCGTTAAAATTGTGTCATGGTATGACAATGAGTGGGGCTATAGTAACAAACTTGTGGACCTTATCGTTTACATGGATTCAGTAAAATAATACAATCCAAGATTTAAGAATGGAAAACCCCGGGCATTGGTTCGGGGTTTTTCATTTAAAGGCTTATATTGCTTTAAACTTACCTTAATGAAAAAATTACTGTTCCTTTTCTTTATTCTTTGTATCCATCAGGTCCAAGCACAGAAGAATAAAAACCCTTCTGATTCCACAAAAAAAATTGTTTTCACTGAAATAGTAAAAGTGGATAGCACAAATCGCTTTGAGCTCTATCGAAAAGCAGCAAAATGGATAGAGTCGCAAAAATTTGAAATTATCGAGGAAGACCAGATTGCAGGTAAATTATTGGCAAAGAATAAAATTATAGTTTACACAGATAGAAGTGTTCTCGCAAAGCCAAATGGAGAATTTAATCACGACGTATTGATTGAAATTAAAGAAGGCAAATACCGATATTCATTTTCAAATTTCATCTTTACCTATTATAAGCAAGACAGGAACCTTAAATATGTACCTGTTAAAGGAAAAAAACCCATGGAAGACACAAATGCTCCGGGCTGGAAAAAACAATGGGCAAAGAATAAAATGCAGGTTACAGCAGAGATCAATAACCACATAATCAATCTAAGGGAAGCAATGAAATATGTGGCTCCCAAACCTGTTGCTACACCAAAAGCCAAGGAGGAATGGTAGATTAATGAATACACCTTTTTACATAGCTAAACGTTATCTTTTCTCAAAAGAGAAAAAGAATTTCATCCATATTATTACGCTTATTTCTGTATTAGGAGTGGCTTCTGCGACAATGGCATTAGTTGTCATTCTCTCAGTTTTTAATGGACTGGAAGATTTATTAAGAAATGTGTTCAAATCTTTTGATCCTGATTTAAAAGTTATGCCTATCAAAGGCAAATCATTTGAAAAAGACTCTTTATTGATTGGGAAACTTCAAAAAATTGATGGCGTCAAGGCTGTACACGAAGTTGTCGAGGACAATGCTTTATTGAAATACGAAAACAGTCAGTTAGTAGTAAAATTCAAAGGTGTGCCCGATGATTATTTCAAAATTAATCAACTCGATACGATTTTAGCTGAAGGTAAACTTTTATTGAAAAAGGATTCCATGCGTTACTCGGTCGTAGGAAGAGGTGTTCAATACTTCCTAAACATCAATATCAGGAATGAATTTATACCACTTCAATTCTGGTATCCAAAATTAAAACAGAAGCAAATACTGGATCCTGAAAAAGCATTTAACAGATTGAATGTTTTGCCCTCAGGAGCTTTTGCAGTTGAAAAACAATTTGATGATAATTATGTTTTCCTTCCTCTGTCAGAAGCAGTTGAACTGATGGGATATAAAAATCGGAGAAGTTATTTAGAAATAGAACTTAATAAAAACATTGAGAGCGAAGATGTTAAGGATCAAATCGAAAAGATTTCAGGACAAAAATTTAAGGTTTTAGACCAGGATCAGCAACATTCAAGTTTGCTAAAAGCCATAAAAATAGAGAAGTCCTTTGTGTTCATAACTTTCATTGTCATCATTGCAATTGCAGCTTTGAACATTTTGTTTTCACTTACCCTAACAGCCATAGAAAAGAAAAAAGATGTTACATTAATGAACGCATTAGGTGCATCTAAAAGATTTTTAAGAAACATTTTTGTTTATCAAGGCTGCATGATTGGAGTTTTTGGAACCATTCTGGGATTAACTCTTGGGTATGCTTTTTGCTGGATTCAGAAAACGTTTGGTATTATTACCATGGGTATGGAATCTGCCCTTGTAGATGCTTATCCGATCAGGGCTAAATTATCTGACTTTCTGATGGTAGGAATTTGTGTATTGGTTATAACAATTGCTTTCGCATACAAACCTGCTTTAGAAGCTTCTAAACAGGAACTTGACGATTTATAACTTCTTATCTTTTCCCTTTTCATGGAAAATTCTAAAAACTTAAGACTTGCAGCAGCAACTGTCAACCAGACTCCAATTGATTGGACTAATAATATTTCAAACATATTGGCAGCCATTGAAAATGCAAGACAAGAACATGTAGATTTACTTTTATTGCCAGAGTTATGTATTTGCGGTTATGGATGTGAAGACTTGTTTTTCTCTGAGTGGGTTTGGGAGAAGTCGCTAAAGAAGTTATTTGAAATACTGCCTTCAACCTTAGGAATGTATGTGAGCGTAGGCCTGCCTATGAAAAAGGAAGGAACGCTTTATAATTGCGCCTGCTTCATTTTTGACGGAAAAATTTTAGGTTTTAGTGCCAAGCAACATCTGGCAAACGATGGAGTGCATTATGAGCATCGCTGGTTTCAACCATGGCCAGCTGGTAAAACTTCAGAAATCACAATTGATGGCGAGTTTTATCCATTTGGTGATCTTGTTTATGAAGATGCAGGCATTAAAATAGCTTATGAAATCTGTGAGGATATGTGGCACCAGGAAGCCAGGCCAGCAGAAAGCTATTCAAAGAAAGGAGTACATATAATTTTAAACCCAAGTGCCAGCCCCTTTACGTTTGGCAAAACCAAGAGAAGAGAACATATTATATTAAAATCTACAACAGATTATAATTGCACTTACCTGTATGCCAACTTGTTAGGAAACGAGTCGGGAAGAATAATATTTGATGGAGAATTATTTATTGCATCAGATGGTAAAGTAAATGCTCAAAACCAAAGATTCTCTTTTAAGAATTTCAACCTTATTTATCAGGATTTCACATTAACTGATAACAAGTTAGTTTCTGTGCAATCAAAATCTTTACCAAGTCCAGAAACCGAAGAAACTGAGTTTTACAAAGCTGCAAGCCTGGGTTTGTTTGATTATCTAAGAAAGAGTAAAAGCAAATGTTATGTTTTGTCCCTGAGCGGAGGTGCAGATTCCACAATATGTGCTGTTTTAGTAAAAACAATGATTGACTTGGGAACCAAAGAATTGGGTGAAGAAATATTTAAAAATAAAATCCAATACGCCCCCAAATTACCAGACTCTACACCGTCAACCGTAAACAGTCAACGGTCAACTATACTCACAACCCACAACTCACAACTCACAACTGAATTACTTCATTGCGCTTATCAGGCAACAGAGAACTCCTCAGACAATACATTTAATTCAGCTAAAGAAGTAGCAGAAGAATTGGGAGCATCCTTTTACAATTGGACAATAGATGACGCGGTTTCAGTTTATACCTCAAAAATAGAAACTGCAATTGGCGAAAAACTAAATTGGAAAAAAGATGATATTTCACTACAGAATATTCAGGCAAGAGTAAGAGCACCATTTATTTGGTTTTTAGCCAATTTAAAAAACGGTCTTTTGCTAACAACATCCAACAGAAGTGAGGGCGATGTAGGATATTGTACTATGGACGGAGACACTGCTGGTGGACTTGCACCGATTGCTGGGGTAGATAAAATATTTGTTCAGAATTGGTTAAAATGGGCAGAAAAAAACCTGGGTTTTAAATCTTTAAAATATGTAAACAACTTACAGCCAAGTGCGGAATTACGACCTTTAGAAACTAATCAAACAGATGAGAAGGATCTTATGCCCTATTCATTATTATTGCAAATAGAAAAACTAGCCATTTTTGAAAGACTATCGCCGGAAAGAGTTTTTAAAACTTTAGTTGATAATAGAGAATATCCGAAGGAAGAATTAAAAAATTCCGTTATAAAATTTTATCGCCTATGGCAAAGAAACCAGTGGAAAAGAGAGCGTTTGGCTCCTGGTTTTCATTTGGATGAATTCAATGTCGATCCTAAAACCTGGTGCAGGTTTCCGATTTTAGGTGGAGGATTTGAAGAAGAACTGTCTGAACTATAATAAGCAATATTTTACTTAACAGTCTTTTTAAATGAATGACCTATGTCCTGGCTAAGCTCTTTTCCAGCTTTTCCAATTTTTATACCAGCCTTTTTTCCTGTATGACCAACCTCTTTGCCTACCTTTTTGCCTGCGTGACCCACTTCCTTTCCGGCTTCACCTACTTTCTTTGCTGCACTTTTAACAGTTTGTGCATGAAGGTTCAGGCTGATAATGAAAACTCCAAACACCATTATTCTTCTCATAATTGATAATTTAAAAAAGTCCCATTTGTCCATCGTCTTTCTTCTTTACATCAAGATTAATTGAAGTTCCGACATCAAATTTTTCCGGATCAATTGTAGGTTCTGAGTCCTCTGAAATTGCTGGTTCTTCAATAATTTCTTCCTTCCCTAGTAAAACAACTTTTTCTATTTTATTTCCAGATAATTTGTTGCCTAAGGCCTTCCAACCTTTTACGTCAATTAACATATCAAGGTCACTAATAGTTGTTTCTTTTACACCCTTGGAATTTATGAATTCGACTTCTACCTGAGGTTGCTGCCTTGTGGACACAACCACTAATTTTGATCCATTTGCATCGCTTATAAAATGATGCTTTTTCCCTAGCCCTGGAACTTCTATTTTAAACCTTTTAACATAGTAGTTTTTCTGAGCTGCATCAAAGTGAACAGCAGAGATAATTTTCTCCGCATCGTATTTTTCTATCAAGAGTAATTGATCTGGCTCGTAGCGGTTTGTAAGCTCAAATCCGGTAATTTCATAACTGCCATCTTTATAAAAGACAATAATTTTATCACTGCCTTCAAAATTCCCTAATAATTTACCTTTTTCGTCTGTATTCAACCTCCCAATAGCATCGCTATACCAAATTTTGATGCCTGATAAAGTAGATTTTCCTGCTTGTTTAAATGCAATCTTTCTGACAGGGTATTTTGTCAGAATATTTCCTTGAGAAGATCTGCCCTTAATACTTACGGTACTGAAATCGAAATCAAATATTTTTAATCGCGCAGTAGAGCTTTGAGAAAGCTGAATATTTATTATTTCTGCCTCTCCGTTTGGATTAGCACTGAAATACAACACTTTAGACATTTTGTTGCCCATTGTTAAATCATATTCCTTGTCTCGTGTTATCCCACCAATCTGGAAACGTTTAATCATTGTATTGCCGGATTTACCATCCAGGTACACCATGTTAAACACCATTCTTTCATCGTTTTTTCTGAAAACTCCCGCATGTAAAATATCTTTCCCAACAAAAACCTTTTCAGAAATTTTAACAACTTTGAATTTACCATCACTCAAAAAGGCTGCAACATCATCAATATCCGAGCAGTCGCAGATGTATTCGTCTTTCTTGAGGCCAAATCCAATAAATCCGTCTTTCCTATTAACATACAATTTCTCATTTGCGGCAGCAACGCTGTGTGCCACAATCATATCGAAGGTCCTTAATTCTGTTTTCCGTTCTCTGCCTTTACCATATTTATCAAGCAACCTTTGAAAATATGCAATAGTAAAATCTGTCAGGTGCTTTAGGTGTTTGTCTACTTCCTTGATCTGATCTTCTAAATCTTTCATTTTAAGGTCAGCTTCACCAACATCATACTTTCTGATGCTACTTAAAGGTCTGGCCATCAACTTTAGGTAATCTTCATTTTCGATTTTCCTGTAAAAAATTGGAAAATGTGGGCCGAATAAAACATTTAAAACATCAAAAGAGACCTGATCATCCTCAGCATTCTCATACTTCGGATTTTTATACATTCCTTCCTGAATAAAAATCTTCAGAAGAGACGAAAAGAATATTTTTTCAAGAAGGTCAGCTTTTTTGATAAGCAGTTCCTGCCTTAAAAGTTCTTTGGCATTTTCTGTACAGATTTTCAGAATGTCATTGACATTCATGAATCTTGGCTTGTTGGCTACAATGATACAGGCATTGGGACTAATGCTTATTTCACAGTCAGAAAAGGCATATAATGCATCAATAGTAACATCTGGATCAACTCCTGGCTGAAGCTGAATTTCGACTTCAACATCCTTGGCTGTATTATCAATAACTTTTTTGATCTTTATTTTACCAGAATCATTGGCTTTGATTATAGATTCAATCAAAGAACCAGTTGTTGTTCCAAACGGTATTTCTTTGATATGAAGCGTTTTTTTATCAATCTCAACAATCCTTGCTCGTACCCGAACCTTACCACCTCTTGCCCCACCATTGTAATTGGTAATATCTACCATACCACCTGTAGGAAAATCAGGATATATTATGACATCATTTCCTTTCAGGATATCGATAGTTGCCAGAATCAACTCACAAAAGTTATGCGGCAAAACTTTGGTTGAAAGTCCTACTGCGATCCCTTCCACACCCTGAGCTAAAAGCAAAGGGAACTTCATGGGCAGAGTTACTGGCTCCTTGTTTCGTCCATCATAAGAAAGCTGCCATACCGTAGTATCCGAATTAAAGGCTATATCAAGCGCAAATTTAGAGAGTCTTGCTTCTATATACCTTGGTGCCGCAGCACTGTCTCCAGTCCTTATATCACCCCAATTCCCTTGGGTATCAATAAGTAAGTCTTTCTGACCAATATTTACAATTGCATCTCCAATGGAAGCATCTCCATGAGGGTGAAATTGCATTGTGTGCCCAATAATGTTTGCCACTTTGTTATAACGACCATCATCCATCTCTTCCATGCTGTGAAGGATTCGACGTTGCACTGGTTTTAAACCATCTTCTATTGCTGGGACTGCACGTTCCAGGATTACATAAGATGCATAATCCAAAAAGTAATTTTCAAACATCCCGGAAACTGGCACCACATCATGAATATGATCTTCTCCGTTGTTTGAATTTTTATCGTTATTAAGTGGGGGCAATTTGTCTTTACTCATGTATGGAATAAAATCACATCAAGGCGAAAATAGCTAATTTTGCACGTAAGTTCTAAAATGCTATTCTGGCAATAAGAAATCATCAGTAAACATTGGCATATTTTTCAAGGTGATGAAAACTCAGTTTATGAAATTCTTTTTCTTAATCGCCTTTGCAATGACCACCCCGTTGGCTTTTAGCCAGACGGCATTTGATGGGCAGAACGCAGAGTTGTCGGCAATTAAAAATGAACACTACATATATCTGGATTCAATTTACAGATTAGAAAATCCTAAAATTAATGCGAACATCTTTTTGGGAAACAGTTTAACAGAACAAGGAAACTGGCAGAGTTACTTTAAAGATAAAAATATACTAAACCGAGGGATTGGTGGGGACGTGACTTTTGGGGTATTACATCGATTATATGAAATCATTAGGCACCAACCTGAAAATATTTTTATTGAAATAGGTGTTAATGACATAGGAACGGATACTCCTACAGAGGTTATATTAGATAATTATGAAAAAATTATCAAAACCTTACAAAACAATTGCCCGCAATCAAAGATATACATTCAATCAATTTTACCTATCAATAACAAAATCAACAGATTAGGACTCCCGAATGATTTTAATTCTAAAGTAATGCTATGCAATTACAAATTGAAAAAATTGGCTTCAGATAATAATATCACTTTTATAAACCTTTATCCTTTATTTACTAATAGAAAGGGTTTTTTGAAAAGTAATTATACAACAGATGGGTTGCATTTAAACAAGAATGGATACCAAACCTGGGTATCTTTTATAAAGAGGCAAAAAAATTTATAAATCTTTCTTGAGAAATATTGCAGCTTCTTTCGCAAAATAAGTAAGGATTACTTTTGCACCTGCCCTTTTAATTGACAATAAGCATTCAATCATAGCTTTTTCTCCGTCAATCCACCCATTGGCGGCAGCAGCCTTTACCATAGCATATTCACCACTAACATTGTAAGCAGCTACAGGCAGAGGGAAATTTTTACTTAAATCACTAATTATATCCAGGTAAGACAAGGCAGGTTTAACCATCAGTATGTCAGCTCCTTCATCCATATCAAGCTGTGCTTCCAACAATGCTTCCATCCTGTTAGCAGGGTTCATTTGATAGGTTTTTTTATCACCAAACCTTGGTGCGGAATCCAACGCATCTCTGAATGGGCCATAAAATGCACTTGCGTACTTTGCAGTATAAGACATTATTGAAGTGTTTGAAAATCCATCAGCATCTAATGCTTTTCGGATAACCCCAACCCTACCATCCATCATATCAGATGGACCTATTATATCAGCGCCTGCCTTTGCCTGGGCTACGGCCATTTTAGCCAAAATATCGACAGTTATGTCGTTTATGATTTCCCCATTCTCAACAAAACCATCATGACCATCTATACTGTAAGGATCCATCGCTACATCTGTCATGAGGCAAACATCAGGGAAACTTAACTTTATATCCTTAAGACAACTTAAATAAAGTCCATCAGGATTTTGGCTTTCTGTTGCATACTTGTCCTTTTTGATGTCGGATAAAGAAGGAAATAGAACCAAAGTTCTTACACCTAAATCTACACAGGTGTGAATTTCTTCCAATAGCCTATCCTTACTAAACCGGTAAATTCCGGGCATAGAGGAAATTTCAATCTTCTTATTCTCACCTTCGATAAGAAACATTGGAAAAATTAAATCAGAAACCTTAAATGAGGTTTCCTCAACTAAGCTCCTTATTGCTTCAGATTTACGATTTCTTCTTGGACGTATTGGAAGTTCGAACATGGCCGACAATTAATGTTCGTCTATGCTGTA
>JACMRH010000375.1 GCA_014376535.1 Cytophagales bacterium
GCCGCAAAGGCGAAGCAGGCTTGGTGGTGGTGCCACCGCATCAGTTGGTGACACAATACCGCTATAACACACTTAACCAGGTGACTACACAAAACACACCCGATGCACATAGCAGCGGCATGTGGTACGACCGGTTGGGCAGGCTCGTCATTAGCCAGAACAGCAAACAAAAACTAGCGGGCAAAGTGTATAGCTACACGATATACGACAGCCTGGGCCGCATAAGCGAAGTGGGTGAACTGACCGGCGACAGCACCATGGTTTCGGATATAAGCCGCAACCAGTCAAGGTTGCACCGGTGGATGACCGCCGCCGCTGACAGCCGCACACAGATCACCCAAACGGTCTATGATGAGCAATACACACCCATTATCCCTTTGTACGATGCCCAAAACCTGCGCAGCCGGGTTGCTTACACCCGCTACTTTACCATAGCAGACAGCCTGCCTATTGGCTATCAAAGTGCTACTTATTACAGTTATGATACCCACGGCAATGTGGACTCGCTGCTGCTTGATTACAAAGACATAGCCGGTATGAACAGGAACAACCGGTTTAAGAAAATCGTGTACAAATATGACCTCATAAGTGGCAAGGTGAACGAAGTAGCCTACCAGCATGACTCTGCCGATGCCTTCTATCATCGCTATCATTATGATGCAGAGAACAGGTTGACCCAGGTGGAGACAAGCAAAGACCGTGTGACATGGGAAAGTGATGCCATTTATTTCTATTATAAACACGGGCCGCTGGCACGGGTGCTGCTGGGGCAACAGTTTGTGCAAGGTGTGGACTATGCTTATACCCTGCAGGGTTGGCTGAAAGGGCTAAATGGAACAAGCCAAAATTACGATATAGGCATAGATAGTATGCCTGTTGCCAAAGATGCTTACGGGTTTGCATTGCATTACTATGGGCAAAATGATTACAAACCGATTGGCGGGGTGCGGCCTTTTGCGAATGCGGACACAGGTATTGTTGCTTTTAAACCATTGTACAATGGAAATATTGCTGCTATGGCAGTGAACATACCCAAAGTGGGTGAGCCGTTGTTGTATAAATACAGCTATGACCAGTTGAATAGAATTACGGGAATGGATGCCTACCGTGGATTGAATGTAGTAAGCAATACGTGGACACCAATTAGTACCACTTCTTTTAAGGAAAGGGTGAGTTATGATGCAAACGGAAACATACTCGCCTACCTTCGAAATGGTAACAATTTGATTGGTAAACCCCTTGCAATGGACAGCATGACTTATCATTACCTTGCCGGGACGAACCAGTTGGATTACATCAGCGACCCGGTCAATAATAACAATTACAAGGAAGATATAGACAACCAAACTATACACAATTACACTTATGACAGCATTGGGAATCTAACTAAAGACAATGCAGAAAAGATTAGCAGCATTGAGTGGACTGTTTACGGAAAAATAAGCAAAATTCTAAAAACAGACACCACAGAAATCAGCTACATTTACGATGCTGCCGGGCAAAGGATAGCCAAGGCGGTAAAGAAGAACAATATTACAGATTCTACCTATTATGTAAGGGATGCGAGTGGCAATGTGATGAGTGTGTATGAACACAACGATACTGTTAGCAGAGGCCATGTTCTGCAAAAAGAAATAGACCTATATGGCAGCAGCCGTTTGGGAATGTTGATTACAGAAACAGATGTAGATACAACATTGCCCGCAACTGCAACCGCATTCTTTGTTCGAGGTAAGAAGAGGTACGAGTTAGTGAACCACTTAGGAAATGTGCTGGTGGTAATAAGTGATGTGAAAAAGCCTATCCGTTCTTCTGTTGATACAAATCTGGTAATTGGTTACGAACCAAGGGTTGTTACTGCTACAGATTACTATCCATTTGGTATGCAGATGCCGGGAAGGCATGGATTTGCTACTGAAACTGGCACTTGGCATGGGTCGTATGCCTTTTCTATTCCGCCTTATTTATTTGTTGACCACCGCGGTGGAAATACACCATTGGAGTATGTTGCTTCGCAAACAATTGAGTTGAGCAATGGATTTTTGACCGGGGCTGGTAGTGATAATTATGTGGCTTATATTGCTGATAGTGCAAGCATGGCTGCTTTGGATAGTGCGTATCAACTTGTGGGTGGTGGGTATAGGTATGGGTTTAATGGAATGGAGGAAGATAGAGATATTTTGCATAATGATTATACAACTTTAAATAGAATATATGACTCAAGAATAGCAAGGTGGTTAAGTGTTGACCCAAAGGAAGAAGAATATGAAGATGTTGTCCGTACATTGGAATGGACAATAGCCCAATAACTAAAACAGATGAAGATGGGGCAGGATGGGGTGATAAAATAATGGGGGCTCTGATTGGTACAGCAACCAACATAGTTCCAGGTTCTACAAGACTGAGAGAATTGTATCATCCAAAAGATGCTGATGATTACAATAGTTCTTTGAAAACAACCGATGATGCCGCTTTGGCTGCTGGTTCAATGTTTATGAAAGGGGGTAGTGGTACTGCTGGTGCTGGATTAGTGGTAGCAGGCGTAGGAGTAGCCGTTACTGTAGGCTCGGGAGGTACATTGGCTGTAGGCGGTGTTCCTACTGCCGTAGTTGGCGGGGCTATGGTAGAGGCAGGTGCTTTAACCGCTGCTGCGGGTGCAGTTTTAACATCATCAGCAGCAGCTAATCAATCAAAAGGATACAATTATGGCAAACCTAAACAGCAGCAATCAACTAGTGAGCAAAATATTAAGAAAGCACAAACAATCCAGGAATCAAAAAATAAGGGAAATGCAGGTGAAATTGCCAGTAATACAAATGGCCCTAAAAAAGCAATTAAAGTTAATAATCGTGTTAGATATCCTGATAAAGTAACTACAAAAACTGTAGAAGAATCTAAAAATGTAAACAAACAAGGCTGGACACAGCAATTAAAAGATTATCTTCAATACGCCCAAGACCAATTGAAACAACTAGTTCTGCACACGAATGAGGAAACAAAATTATCAAAACCCTTAGAAAAACAGATTGAATCTGGTAATGTAGTGCACAAAACATACAAAACTCAATAATATGAATGGTGAGGTTAAAATTAAATATTTTAAACTTGTTGATTTAGAAGACCAAAAGCTTTGTTTAGAAATAAAGAACAAAACAGGTTTAATAATAAATAGTATCTCTGATTTTGTAAACACAGATATTAATTATGAGGTGGCAATTCCAATATTAGTAACAAGTTTAGGTAAGCCTTTTACTAACAATATTTTGGAAATGATTATTAGGTCTCTAACCACTAAAAAGGCAAAAGGAATTGCAAACAAAGGATTATTAGAATTATTTCATAGAATAATACCATCTACAAAAAGGGATGAAAATTTGAAGTGGCTGATAGGAAATGCATTTACAGTTATAATTGACAAAGATGACTACGAACATATTTATGAAATAATAACTAATAAAAAAAATACAAAGTTTTGTGATAGTTTCATAAAAGCTATATCAAATTTAAAAATTAATCAAGAAAGGACAGCAAAACTTTTTATTAATATTATATCTGAAAAAATCGCCGATAATAATGTAAACAACGTACTAATCATTATCAATGTACTTAGAGGTTTAAAGAAGATAGGAGCATTTGTTCCTAAAAACATTCTGAATAGTTATAAAGAATATCCGGAAAAAAGAGTTCAAGCTGCGTATGCTGCCTTGATATCGCGGTAGAGTAAGTATCATTGTGTTTGTTTAAGTTTTGGGTAGTGTTACAGATTTGTTGTTGGGCTATTTTACAATATGAGAATGAATTTGGTAGTTTGCCAGATTGTGCTTTTATATTTCAGATAAATTTCCCCTTTCAAGTCCAATAAAATTAAGTTTTGTGCCGTGAATTTAAATCTAAAATGAAACAGTGGTTTTTGTGCGTAAAGTTCTTTGAAAAAAATCTCCGTTTGGTATGCAGATGCCCGGAAGGCATGGATTTGCTACTGAAACTGGCACCTGGCATGGGTCTTACGCCTTCTCCATTCCACCATATTTGCTTGTTGACCACCGTGCCGGGAATACACCATTGGAGTATGTGGCTTCGCAAACAATTGAGTTGAGCAATGGATTTTTGACAGGGGCTGGTAGTGATAATTATGTGGCTTATATTGCTGATAGTGCAAGCATGGCTGCGTTGGATAGTGCTTACCAACTTGTGGGTAATGGATATCGATATGGGTTTAATGGGAAAGAAAAAGATGATGAAGTGAAGGGGGAAGGTAACGAGTTAGATTATGGTATGAGGATTTATGATTCAAGGGCTGGAAGATTTTTAAGTGTGGACCGATTGTCTCGTGAATATGCTTGGAATAGCTCTTATGCGTATGCTGAAAATGATGTAATAAGAAGTATCGATTTGGACGGACTTGAACGTTATGTAGTTACGAATTATTATAATAGTGTGGGTCGCATTACTAAAACTATGATAACAACTTTAACAAATAATCAACTGCATAGATTGGAGAATATGAAATTGGTTAATGGTACAAATAGAATAACAACAGATGATATCTTAATTCGAAATGTTGGAGGTAGAGGAAAGCCCTTTAGTCATCGTAATTCTTTTACTGAAAGAGAAAAATTAGTTCTTCAAAAAGGAAGATCCACTTATCCCCAAGCTAATAGCTCAACTGCGTCGGTACAATTTGGTAGACCTCATGATGCCGGTACACCTTCAATTGAATCAACACAAAAAGATTTTCCTACTTCTCAATTTATTTTGGAAGACAAATCTCTCTCATATCATTCTGCACCTAAAAATTTACCCGTTGAACATTTAGAAGGAACATGGATTGGTGTCACTAGTATTCTAGGTCCGGCTAATCAAAAAATCCAAAACGGAACATTAGGCGAATCCGCTATATCATCTGTAAATAATATCAAGAATCACATAATAAGCGATGGAAATGTTTCTTCAATTAATATAAACATAACAGGCGTTTTAGGTGGAGAAGTTAATTCTGAAGCTGATCCAAAATTTAAAGAATATCAGAATGGATTATTAAGACTAGGGAATCAAATCAAAGAGCGACTGTTGGGTAGCGGTGTGGCGGAAAAAGATATACATGTAAATGTTTCCGCTAAATTAGGTTCGATAAACAATGAAAATGCCACTCTGAAAGCAGATGTGGAATTAAAAAAGTAGGAAATGAAAAATTTAAAAAGCACAATGGCTATAATTATTTTTCTAATAACTCTTCAGAGCTGGCAAAATAGTAATTTCAAAATAAGACGCATAATAGTAAAAGAATATCCTGGAGGAACTATAATTCCAAGAATTGGCAAAAATGAAAAAATTGAATGCGATTTATTTGATGGGAGATTTTTAAAAATAAATCTAAAAGACATTCGGGGTAAAATGCATCTTAAATGTTATTCTAAAGATAGTTTCTTAGTAGAAGAAGGAAATTATGAGAATTCTTTAGCAATATTAAAAAAATATACTTATGGAATTGGTGCAGGTTCAGGTAAAACTACAATTGCAGTAACTGAATATTATGAACCTTTGAGAAATGGGACATGGATAATCTACGACACAACCAAAAAATTATTTGATACTATTCAGTATAAAAATGGGTTAAAAATATAAAGATAAAACTAAACCGTTACTATAATATTTAATGTTTTCTATTGGCATTTTTATATTCTGATGCATGTTAGGTAGTGGTCCAGATTTGTTGTTGGGCTATTTTACAATAACTGAATCAGTTTTTCCATGTAAAAACAATTGTTTTCTAAGTTATATTTGGTGACTAGTATTGGTCGCCATTTTTTTTATCTCGTAAAACCAACGCCTGCAATGCAACAGACTATACCCTCCTGTTCCAGATTTGTTGTTGGTTAATGTTATAGATTTGTGCTTTACATTTAGATAAAAAACGAACCAAAGGCAAGATGAGAAGCACCTACCTTATACTTAATTTATACCAAACTTATATCCAACTTATACTTATGTTATACCAAATGTACAGCATAGCTACTACCACCTAAATCCCTATACACAAGTATTCTTCTGCTTGTTGAGTTTAGCGAAGCGTAACTAAAAAATGGTCTCTAAACGGTAAAATAAGAGTGATTGAATTGAGTTCTTTGAAATAGGATTATTAAAATGTTAGCTTGGTTTTGCAACAATATCCAGCCATCAACATTTTGCCGGATGCCAAAAATCTGCGCAGCCGTGTGTCTTATACCCGCTACTTTACCATAGCCGACAGTGCGGAATCGGGAGGCCACCAGAGCGCCACCTACTACAGTTATGATGCCCACGGCAATGTGGACTCGCTGCTGCTTGATTACAAAGACATAGCCGGTATGAACAGGAACAACCGGTTCAAGAAAATCGTGTACAAATACGACCTCATAAGTGGTAAGGTGAACGAAGTAGCCTACCAGCATGACTCTGCCGATGCCTTCTA
>JACMRH010000376.1 GCA_014376535.1 Cytophagales bacterium
GACCATGGTGAAGTCATTAAGAGCACTACTGCCAATAATTATAACTGTATTGATCCTGAACTAATTGTAGATTATGACAATAAAGTATGGCTTGCGTTTGGCTCATTTTGGTCTGGAATGAAAATGATTGCAATCGACCCTGCTACTGGCAAACAACTTGCTTCTAATAAAACAATTTATGCTATTGCCGGAAGAGGTGGTGGAGCAATTGAAGGTCCTTCTTTGTCAAAAAACAATGGATACTATTATTTGTTTGTGGCTTGGGATAAATGCTGCGATGGGATAAACAGTACCTATAGGACTATGATGGGAAGATCTCAAAATATCACAGGTCCATATGTCGACAAAACCGGAAAAGACTTAAATAGTAGTGGCGGCACTCAAATGCTAGCCCGTTATGGCAGGTACATCGGACCAGGAGGTGGTTCTCCATTTACAGATGGCAGAAGGACCTATTTCGTAAATCATTATTACAACGCAAACCAGAATGGTGCTGCCAATCTACAGATAAGGGAAATAGTTTATGACAATACGAACTGGCCAAATATCACCCAGCCATTTTTAGGCAGGAGACAATCTTTTGAAGCAGAACATGCCCAAATTACCAATGCAGACATTTTGACGACCAATGCAGCTTCCAATTCTGAATACATTGGGAATATAGATGCTACAGACAGTCGTGTGGTGTTTCATATCAATGCCTTACAGGGAGGAGAATACACTGTAAGAATCAGATTCTCAAGCCCTGCAGGTGCTTCTTCCCATTTCCTGAAAGTAAACAGCGGTGCTGAAACAGAAATATTATATCCTGCCTCACCTGCAATAGTGGATTTTCCTGAAAGCCGTGTAATTCTAAAAACGGTAACCTTAACTGAAGGCTACAATATTTTAACTTTCAGAAAAGGAAACGGAGTTGCCCACCTGGACAGGATTGACCTGGTAAGAAGTGCTAAAAACTCCATTGAAGGAGGTAGTTTTGATGATAGCAAAATAGTGGATTATGTAGCTGCCGGCAACAATGCCAATTTTTCTTCCGGCGATTATGCCCAGTTTGAAAATATAGACTTTGGCCAGGGAGGGAATGTAAGAGCATTGATTTCTTTTTCCGGAAGTTGCAATGGGCAGATCAAACTAGCTATTGATGGTAATAATGGTACCGTTTCTACTACTAATTCAGTAAATGTCAGCGCTGCCGTTCAGGATCATTCAATCGTTATGCCTGCTGTCATTGCCAATCTGAATGGAATCCATGATTTGTATATGACCTATACTGGTACAGGAGGATGTGCATTGGACCATCTTAAGTTTACGAGTACTATTACTGGATTAGAAGAAGATCAATTAAGCTCTCATATTTCTGTTTATCCAAATCCTTTCACTAATTCTTTTGAAATCCTTTCTGATACAGAAGTGAATTATGAGGTTTTAGATATGATGGGCAAACTCATAACAAAAGGCGTTTCTTCTGGCCTTCGCGTTATAAATCTTGAAGGAGAAAAGGGTACATATTTTGTTCGGTTATTTAAAAATGGACAAAATCCTGTTGTCAGGAAAATCATCAAGAACTAATCTATACGTTTCATAAATAATTAATACTGAAATGAAAAATACTTTTCAAACGGCAGTTGTATGCGCTTTAACGGTGCTATTATTAAGTTTATCTGCAATTGCACAGAATCCTATCATCCGCACCAAGTTTACGGCAGACCCATGTGCATTGGTTGTAGATAATACTGTTTATGTCTACACTGGTCATGACGAGGCATCCACAACGGCAACCGATTATGTGATGAACAATTGGCATGTTGCTTCCTCTAAAGACATGGTCAATTGGACTGACCACGGGCAACGCCTGTCTTTGACGAATTTTACCTGGGCAAATGCTGCTGCTTTTGCTTCTCATGTTGTACCCAGAAATGGAAAATTTTATTGGTATACCTGTGTGCTTCAAAAGCCTCAATTAGGATATGGGCCATATTTCGGAATAGGAGTGGCTGTTGCAGACAATCCTTTAGGCCCATTCATTGATGCTCTGGGAAAACCTTTGATTAGAGATAATCAAACTTCTGATCTTCAATTTGATATAGATCCTTGCGTGTTTATTGACACAGACGGGCAAGCCTACATGTATTGGGGCAATGCTACCAACGGCGGGCCATTGAAAATGGTGAAACTCAAAGCTAATATGACCGAAATCGATGGAGCTATCACAACAGTCAATGTACCAGCTTTTACTGAAGCTCCTTATCTGCACAAAAGAAATAATATTTACTATTTGTCGTATGCTTCAGGCTGGCCAGAAACCATTGCTTATGCAACCAGCAACTCTCCTTTAGGTCCATGGACAGCTAGAGGTACTTTAAATGGAAGGGTTAGTTCTGAAACGAACCATCAATCTATCATTGATTTTAAAGGACAATGGTATTTTGTTTACCATAATGCAGGATTGCCAACTGGTGGAAATTTCAGAAGGTCTGTTTGCATCGATTATCTGTATTATAATGCAGATGGAACCATAAAGAAAATCGTACAAACAACAACAGGCGTTAAACCGGTGACAATTACAGGTTTAGAGGGAAGTTCAGAAGGAGAGAAGAGTAATCTTTCTCATCTTGATACTGATTCTGAAGCGATTCTGGAATACGAAGTCTATGATTTTATGGGCAAAAAAATCAAAGATGGAACTGACACGAAACCGAAGATTGTATCATCGTTACCTGAAGGTGGCAGTTACATTATACGAATCAAAAACACCGACATGTCTGGATCATTTAAGATTGTTAAATACTAAATATCCTGAGCCAACTAAACTTACGGATTTTTTGATGATTGGGGTCGGTGTTATAGCAGCTTGCTGACACAAGAAGCAGGCTGCGAAAGTTGAATACTCGAGCCGGGTATTATCAATGAACATCGGAAGGCAAATGTTTGATGGGTTGTTTGAATTTTACCAAAACCAAATAATCGCTAAAGGACTATTTATATTAAAATAGAATGAAAGTTTCCTGACTAATTATTTCCTGTAGGAAAATATAACTTAAAGGTACTTCCCTTTCCAACCTCTGACTCAACAACAATTTTCCCGCCCACATTTTCCATTATGCGGTTAACTAAATACAGCCCTACCCCGGAACCATCAACATGATTATGGACGCGCTTGAACATTTTAAAAATATTCTTTTCCTGATGAGCAGGTATACCTAATCCATTGTCTTTTACTTTAAGCAACAAATAATCCTTTTCCTGGTTGCATTCAATCGTAATTACCGGATCTCTGTTAAAGTCTTTATATTTAATTGCGTTACTCAAGAGGTTATAAATTATACTCTCAACGTTACTTTTAGAAATGTTAGATAAAGTACAACTGGATACCAGGTTAATACTGGCTTTAGAAGAAACTATTTGATCGTTTATTAAGATAATTACATCGTTAATAACATCTTTTATATCAATTGTAGAAGCTTCTTCATCATAATTTCTCTGTATCCTGCTTATTTCGGTAAGGTCCTTAATGGTTGTTTTAAATTTTATGACTGCTGAATGAATCATTTTTATAACTTTCAATTCTTCATCATTGAATTTATCTCCATGAAGGCTGCATAACACCGTCATTAAGCCTTCAATATTTGCAATAGGAGCCTTTAAGTCATGAGAAGCGGTATAAACGAAATTATCCAGATCTGAGTTAATTATTAATAGATTTTTATTGGTTTCATTAATCTCTTCCTGCGCCCTTTTTAAATCTGTAATGTCATTGAAAGTGATTATAGCCCCAGTTTTTCTATTGTCTTGAAGTATGTAAGGCATCATTTGAATCTGATACCATTTTCCATTATTGGTTTCTATTTCTTTAGTGAAAGTAGACCCATTATCAATAACGTTTTTAATATCGTCTGTGATAGTTTGAAACTTTATATTGGTAGAGATATTACTCAAAGGACGGCCAATATCACTGGGAAGCAGGTTAATTAGCTTTACAGTACCCGGAGAGAACTTCATTAAATTTAAATCATTATCTACAAATAGCTGTCCGTTCGTATTACTTCTGAAATAGTTATTCAGATCATCATTAATAATGTGTAACTCTTTGTTTTTTTGTTCAAAATCGTAGTTTATTGTAAGCATTTCCTCGTTTATGGATTGCATTTCTTCATTTGTACTTTGCATCTCCTCGTTTGCTGAAAGCAATTCTTCATTAAAGGATTGTAAGTTTTCATTAGAGGCTTCTAAGAGTGCCTGTGTGGATATAAGTTCTTTTTTGGTTTCCAATAATTCCTCTTCCAGATTGGAAGTATATTCGTTTATATAAATACTTTCATTATAAGGTTCATGCCTGGGAATTTGATCATTTGGGTGCTCTTCTTTTAAGGTAACGATTAAGTTTTGCTGGTTTTCCTTTTTAAAATATATTGGACTGACAGTTATAGATACTGTTTTAAATTCAGTTGTGGTCTGTATTTCGATTCCGGAAACAGTTTCGCTCTTCTTACTTTTCAATGCCCTTTGGCTGAGTGTATTTAAGGCAACTGCTAAAGGTTTAGGCAGTAAATCCATTAAGTTATTGGTAAAGTTTTTTTGCACTAAAAATTCCGATGTATTACCATATGTTTTTAATACCGTGTTTTTAGAGTCTATGCATAACTCTACAATTCCTAAATTTTCAATTAATGTCGTATGAAGTGAGTCCGCCAGATTACTCATGTTCACATTTGAATAAGTACTTTTATTTATTTTGAGTTGAGAATGGGAATTGAAATCTGGTAAGTAAAAAGGTTCAAATGCGGCAGGACGCTTATTTTTCAGGTTTTTATATATTTTCCATTTGTTACTTATTACCTCAATATTTTCAATTAGTGGCAGTGGATTCTCACTTGATCCTAAAAATAAATACCCATCTAATTTCAATCCAAACTGTAGACTCGATAATATTTTCTTCTGAAGAACAGGTGTCATGTATATCAGTACATTGCGGCAACTGATAAAATGCATATTGCAATAGGGTGGATTTTTAACTAAATCATGAGTAGCAAAAATCAGCCTTTTACGTAATTCAGGCTTTATCCTGTAGTTTTTCCCCTCTGGGATAAAATATTTGTCAATCCTGACATTTGAGATACTTTTTCTGATTTCAGCCGTATAAATTCCTAAACTTGCATGCCTTATAGCATTTGCATCTATGTCTGAAGCAAATATTTTAACCTGTGTATGCTGATTCTTACCTGTCAATTGTTCAGAAACAGCGATAGCCAAAGAATATGCCTCTTCACCGGTAGCACAACCTGTGACCCACATTTTTATTTCTTCTTTCGGGTCGGTTTTTTCAAATATATCAGGAAGTATCTTTTCTTCAATAACATTAAATGCTTCTTTATCTCTAAAGAAAGAAGTGACACTTATTAAAAAATCCTTTGTAAGTTTTTCGATTTCTTCATTTGATGCTTTCAGTATTTCAATATACTTTTTTATGTCATTAATATTGATAATGGATGCCCTTCTCACAATTCTCCGCTGTATTGTAGCTTTTTTGTATTGAGAAAAATCAATCCGTACCTTCTCTTTTATTAATTGAATTATAACTTCGGTTTGACTATTTGTAATGATAACCTCGCTTACCAGGTGATCATCTTCTTTGATATAATCCTGTATGGCACGGGGCATTAAATCTGGTTCGAGTACAAAATCTACACAACCGGTAGATATTGCATTCGAAGGCATACTGTTAAATTCAGCCGTTTCAGGATTTCTGGCTAGCACAATCCCTCCTTCCTTTTTTATATTCTTTATGCCTTCAGTTCCGTCAAACCCTAATCCGGATAAGAGCACACCGATTGCTTTATTTCCCTGATCCAAAGCAAGGGAATTGAAAAATTTGTCTATCGTATAATGCGGGGCCTTAGTATTTTTTTTCTCTGTCAGATATAATTTTCCTTCGCTGATAGTCATGTATTTGTCGCTTGGAATCACATAGACTTCATTGGAATTTACTTGTAGGGCATTTTCGGCCAGACGAACTTTTAAAATGCTATGTTTGGAAAGCAGATGAGTCATTTGACTGTTAAAATCCGCCGACAGGTGAGGAACAATGACGTATGAAACACCATGTAAGGATGCATTGTCAAAAAAAGAGTAAAGTTCTTGCAAACCTCCTGCTGAGGTACCAATCCCAATAATGTATTCAGGTTCTTCAAAAAGCATAGTTTATATAAAATAAAACTCTGGAATTGGAATTAAGACTTTCTATATTACATTTAATAATATTCAAAATTAAAAGTTTATATTTAAAAATTTTCAATTTTAAATTTATAAACACTGTTTTTCTTAAAAAGTGAACGGAATGAGTAAAATAAACGCAGATTCGAAATTTGATTCTATGCAGGTAATCACAATAGGTACTTCTGCCGGAGGGCTAACTGTCCTGATATCTTTAATTAATCAATTACCAAAAGATTTTCCCGCACCGATTCTTATCGTTCAGCATATTTCAGCAGATGTTTCGGGAAATGTATTGTTAAATGCTATTAATGAGATTGGGAAATTCATTTGCTCCCATGCAAAACAGGGTGAGCTTATCAAACCAGGAAAAATTTACCTGGCACCTCCTGACCATCACCTTATGGTTAATGCACTTGGTCAGCTTCAAGTAACTAAAGGAGCA
>JACMRH010000377.1 GCA_014376535.1 Cytophagales bacterium
ACTGGTGCAGAGGCTTTGTATTCTGATCTTGGCCATTGTGGTAGGGAAAATATCAGGATCAGTTGGGTTTTTGTTAAAATATGCCTTATACTGAATTATTTTGGACAAGGGGCTTACTTACTTACCCTAAAAGGTCAAACTATACATAGTAAAACTTTTTTCGCCATGATGCCGGAATGGTTTTTGATTCCCGGAATCGTTATTGCTACTATGGCAGCCATTATTGCCAGTCAGGCATTAATAACCGGTTCTTTCACACTGATAAGTGAAGCAGTAAGGCTTAGTCTTTGGCCGAGAGTGAAAATAGTATTCCCGACATTGCATAAAGGCCAGCTGTATGTGCCAAGTGTAAACTGGGTATTGTTATTGGGATGTGTGGGAGTTGTGCTGTATTTTAAAGAATCTTCTCACATGGAGGCAGCTTATGGTCTTTCTGTCACTCTGACCATGTTGATGACAACCTTTCTCCTTTATTTCTATGTAAAGTCTAAGAAGTTCCCAACATTTGTCGCTGTGTCATTATTGCTTTTTTATCTTACAATTGAGGGCTCCTTTTTGATAGCAAACCTTACAAAATTTACACACGGAGGATGGGTGAGTTTAGTAATAGGGTCCGCTATATTTTTTATCATGTGGGTTTGGTACAAAGCAACATCTATTAAGAACAGACTTACGGAATATGTAAAATTGGAAGAATATTATGAGGTTTTAAAAGAATTGAGTGTTGATAATTCCATTCCCAAGTATGCAACCAACCTGATTTTTATGACAAGTGCCAATAGAGGAGATGAAATAGAATCAAAAATCATCTATTCAATTTTACAAAAGCAACCTAAACGTGCTGATATATACTGGTTTGTGCATGTAGATGTAACTGATGAACCATATACAATGGATTACAAGGTTGATGTTCTTGTACCACAGGATGTGATTAGAGTGACATTTAAGTTGGGCTTCCGGGTTGAGAATAGGATAAATTTATTCTTCCGAAAAGCTGTGGAAGAACTCGTAAAAAACAAGGAGGTAGACATTACAAGCCGTTACGATTCATTGAACCGTAAAAATGTAGCTGGCGATTTCCGTTTTGTGGTAATTGAGAAATTCCTCAGCTTTGAAAACGATCTGCCTATCTCAGAGCAATTGGTGATGGATGCTTACTTTTTTGTAAAACATTATGCGAACTCTGAAGAAAAATGGTTTGGACTGGATTCCAGCATGGTAACCGTAGAACAGGTTCCAATGATTATCAGGCCGGTAAGTGAAACCAAGTTGAACAGAGTTTTTAAATAAGTCAGGCTTTTAGTTCGAAATTATCACCATCTGCCAATGCAGGAAATTTTTGCCTGAAATCATTTAATTGGTTCTTATCGAGGTCTACAAATAAAATTTCTTCATTGTCAGACAAATCTGTCATTGAATTTCCCTGGAAATCATATGCCGAGCTGTCACCCTGATAATAATTGCCGTTATTATCAGTTCCAATCCTATTAACACCAATTGTGTAGCAAACATTTTCAATTGCCCTGGCTTTTAATAAACTATTCCAGGCAACTGTTCTTATTTGTGGCCAGTTCGCAACATAAATAGCACAATCATACGGTTCATTTTTCGAATTTCTACTCCAGACCGGAAATCTTAGATCATAACAGATCATGGGGCAAAATCTCCATCCCTTCCATTCCACTATCAATTTTTCCTTGCCTTTTTCATATACTTTTTCTTCCCCTGCTAAAGTGAAAACATGCCTCTTGTCGTATTTAAAAGTTATCCCGTCTGGTTGGACCCATAACAGGCGATTGTAGTATTTACCTTTATCCCTAACAATATAGCTACCAGTTACAACAGCCATAGTTTGTGCTGCCATTTGTTTCATCCACTTGTGAGTTGTTAGGTTAGGAGGTTCAGACTGAGTTTCAGCATTCATGGTGAATCCCGTATTAAACATTTCTGGCAAAATTATTATATCAACCACCTCGTCCATCTTCCATATTTTTTCTTCAAAAGAAGAAATGTTGGCTTGAATATCTTCCCAATAAATATTTGTTTGGACTAGTGCTATTCTCATAATATAATTATAATCTTTTTTTACAAAATTTACCTATTAAGACAAATTCATTTTTGCGGCACGGAAATTTAATCTTTAGACTAAACAAATAACAGCAAAAATGAAAATAAATAGCCTATTAGGATTAGCCGCTATAGCTGGGGCTGCCTATTTCTTGAAATTTGAAAAAGGTAAAAGTTTTGTTAATCAATATAGTGGAC
>JACMRH010000378.1 GCA_014376535.1 Cytophagales bacterium
ATTCCAGATCTTATTACTGAAATTTCTCCCTTGCTCACACGATTTTTCATCAAAAAGAAGGTCATTACCGGCTGGTGAACTGAAGAGCATGCCAGTTCTAACACCATCAGCACCATATTTTTCTATCAACTCTATAGGGTCCGGTGAATTTCCTAATGATTTTGACATTTTACGGCCAGCTTTATCTCTTACAATTCCGGTGAGATAAACATTTTTGAACGGCATTTCGCCCTTGTATTCATACCCAGCCATGATCATCCTGGCCACCCAAAAAAACAGGATTTCAGGTGCTGTAACTAAATCATCGGTGGGGTAATAATATTTAATATCTTCGTTTTCAGGATCTTTGAAACCATCGAACACTGAAATTGGCCATAGCCAGGATGAAAACCAGGTATCAAGTACATCTTCATCTTGTCGGAGGTCTTTCGTAGTGAGTTGTGCGTATTGCGTATTGCCATGGGCTAACACTAGAGCTTCTTCAATGCTTTTGGCAACTATGAAGGTTCCGTCTGGCAGATAGTAAGCTGGTATTCTGTGTCCCCACCAAAGTTGGCGGGAAATGCACCAATCCTTTACATTTTCCAACCAATGTTTATAGGTGTTTTTAAATTTAGCTGGATGAAGTTTTACATCGTCATTCATGACATGCTCCAAAGCAGGTTTGGCCATCTCCGCCATTTTGCAAAACCATTGAGTGGAGATCCGAGGCTCAATAACTGCATCTGTTCTTTCTGAGCAGCCTACTTTATTTCTTATGTTTTCTATTTTTTGGATAAAGCCTTGCTCCTTTAAATCAATGGCCATTTTTTTCCTTGCAACAAACCTGTCTAAACCTTCATATGCACCTCCATATTTATTAAGTGTTGCATTTTCGTTGAAAATGTCAATTACTTCAAGGTTATGTTTTAATCCAAGGTTGTAGTCATTGATATCATGAGCTGGAGTCACTTTCAGGCAACCTGTACCAAAGGCCTGGTCTACATATTCATCCTGAATAATTTTTATATATCTGTCAGTAAAAGGAATCCTGGCCATTTTTCCAACCAAGTGGCTATACCTTTCATCCTCAGGGTTCACACAGATAGCTGCGTCTGCTAAAATAGTTTCCGGCCTTGTCGTAGCTATTGTTATGTGCTCAGTAGAATTTTCTATAGGGTAATTAATGTAAAACAATTGAGAATCAACCTCTTTATGGTTTACTTCTTCATCAGATACGGCTGTAAGTCCGACTGGATCCCAGTTGACCATTCTGGCACCACGGTAAATTAATCCCTTCTTATACAAATCAATAAATACCTCTATTACCGCATCGGATAGTTCAGGTTCCATAGTGAACCTTGTTCGGGACCAGTCACATGATGCACCCAGCTTTTTTAATTGTTCCAGAATAATTCCGCCGTATTTTTCCTTCCATTCCCATGCGTAAGAAAGAAATTCTTCTCGTGAAAGGTCTTTTTTGCTGATACCCCTTTCTTTAAGCATTGCAACAACTTTGGCTTCAGTGGCGATGGAGGCGTGATCGGTTCCGGGCACCCAACAAGCTTCTTTTCCAAGCATTCTTGCTCGACGTACCAATATATCCTGAACGGTATTGTTGAGCATGTGCCCCATATGTAAAACACCAGTTACATTTGGAGGTGGGATAACAACAGTATAAGGCTTTTTATTTTTATCTGGTTTGGAATTGAAAAAGCCTTTTTCTAACCAGTAACTGTACCATTTATTTTCCACATCCTGTGGACTGTATGTTTTGGAAATTGACATAGAAACTTAAAATGCGCTGCAAAAATAGAGGAAAAATCGGGAGTATCGATTTTACAATAACCGAGTAAGAGACTTAGGAATAAACTTAAATAGCATGCTTAATACGCTTCCTATTTAATTTATGAAAATGATATTTAACTAAATTTGATATGAAATACCTACTATTTAGTTCCCTTTAAGATTTTATTATACTCCTCCATGTTTGAAAATAGGCGTAATGCTTCTTTAACATCAACATCATGGTTAAAAGAATATTCGATATTTCCTTTGTGAAGGTAATATCGTGAAACAATATCGCTCTCCAGGACTTGTTTAATTTCGTCTTTGAATTTGATTACATCTTTATCCTTGTCATGTTGAATCTCCTTTTTTAAGGCATCAATTTTATCCTTTACACCATCGTAAAACTTCTCTTTTTTTGCATTTTTTATCAGGTCATCAATATTACCTTCCACTTTTGTGGCGTAATCATAATCTTTCCCTTTAAGGTATTCTAAAAACTTATTGTACTCATCATCACTGATTTTAAATTCCTTGGCGGGAGCTATTGATTTGTGCTCTGAAGCATAAATAGTTGCATAATCGAAAATCAAAGACTTCTCTCCCAAACTATTAGTAATTGGTGCAAACATCATTCTTTCCAATTCTACATCTGGTGTAATACCTCCACCATCATAAACTTTTCTTTGGTTGCCAGTTTTAAACTCTTTACGAAGTGAGTCTGCAAATTTGCTTACTGTTCCATCTTCTTTGCGGTGTGAATAATCAATTGCCTGGATACAACGGCCACTTGGAATATAATATTTAGCAGTCGTAATTTTTAATTGCGAATTATAAGATAATGGCCTGGTTGCCTGAACTAATCCTTTACCAAAAGTTCTTTGACCAATTAATACACCTCTGTCATAATCCTGAATAACACCAGCAACAATTTCAGAAGCTGATGCACTTCTGGAACTTGTTAATACCACAAGGGGCATTTCTGTGTCAAAAGGAGCATCAAGTGACATATAAACCTTGTTCCACTCCGAAACTTTACCTTTTGTACTAACAATCTCTTTGTCTTTTTGAATGAAAATATTAGAGATAGCAATTGCCTCATTTAACAACCCTCCAGGATTGTCGCGTAAGTCAAAAACCAACTTTTTTGCACCCTGGTCTTTTAGTTTCTGAAGTGCATTTTTAATGTCTTTAGATGCTGAAGCAGTAAAATCAGTGAGATGAATATATCCTACTTCATTATTTAGCATTCCATAATAGGGGACATTTTCAACCTTAATTTTTTCGCGTTTAAGTTGAACAACCATTTTGTCCTTTACTCCAAACCTCTTGATTGTCACATTCACTTCAGTATTAGCAGCGCCTTTTAAAAGTTTACTAACTTCATTTGTATTTTTATCTTTCAGGTCCACCCCGTCTACTTCCAGCAACTCATCGCCAATTTTCAATCCGGCCTTGTGAGCAGGGAAATTTTCATAAGGCATTAAAATAATGGTCTTCGTATTCTTTTTGCCTATAACAGCTCCAATTCCACCATATTGACCAGTAGTAATAGTTCGGTAATCTTCGATCTCGTCTTCCGGGATATAGTTCGTGTATGGATCCAGCGATTCGAGCATGGCATCTATACCGGTTTTAATAAACTTATTAGGCTCTACTTCATCTACATAAAAAGAGTTGACCTCTTTAAATAAAGTAGCGAAAATGTCAAGATTCTTGGCAATTTCGAAATATTTGTCGTTGGCGTTTGTGAAAGAAAAAAGTGCGCTGATAGAAACTATGATGCTTCCGATGGTAATCCATCTAGTCTTTTTGTTGGTCATGTGAAGGAGAAAGCTTTTCCGTTAAACGTTTTAAACCTGAAATTAGTTTTTCTTCTATAAAATGAAAATCGTGTATTTCTTTGGCTGAATAAATATGTGCAATGTAAAGCTGATTACCAAAAGAATTCAACAAATGCTGATTGAGCCTGTATGCTTCACGCATCCTTCTTTTAATTAAATTCCGGTCTGTAGCTTTTTTGAAATTTCGTTTACTAACGGAAAACAATATCTGAGGTCCTGGTGAAGGCAATTCAGAGTTAAAAAAAAATTGAAAACGGATGGGATAGATAAAAATATTTGAGCCTTTCGAGAAAACCAAGTCAATGCGACTTTTTCCCGAAAGGCTCAAAGAACGCCTTAGTTTTTTTTTATATCAGCCATTAAGCCTTGTGACGTTTTTCACTAGAAACAGATAATTTTTTTCTGCCTTTAGCACGTCTTGTCCTGATCACCCTGCGACCGTTTGGAGTTGACATACGCTCACGGAAACCGTGTTTGGTTCTTCTTTTGCGATTTGAGGGTTGAAATGTCCTTTTCATTACCTTAAAATTGGATTGGGGGTGCAAATATAAGTAATGTCACCCAAATCTACAACAGTAGAAAACAAATATTTTTAGATATACTTTTTATGTGTTCAAATCGATCACTTAGTTGATTTTCGGAGCTTACCTGCTCTGATTTCAAATATTTCCTCTTCTACTGGCAGCAATACATTTTCAAATAGCTCCATTAGTTTTGAGGAATGCTGTTTTACATTTCCATCCTTTAAATCAACATGAACGAAAGTCGACCAAAGTATAGAGTTTAAAACCGTTTTGCCAATATTGGTCATTCTCATTTCAACAGTAACACTTCTTTCACTGAATTTTATAAGCTGAGTTTCGATATTTACCTTTTCCATATAGAATGCTGGTTTTAAATAGCTAATTTGGCTTTGCCCAACCACCCAACCTATTTTTTCTTCTCTTGCCAGCTGATATACATCAAGATTATAAAATGATAAAAGCTGGTCTTCACGTGAATTCAGGAAGTAATCAAGATATTTTGAATTATTTAAATGTTGAAACGGGTCACAATCTTGAAACCTAATTAAAGCCGTTCCTGACAAAATGTTTG
>JACMRH010000379.1 GCA_014376535.1 Cytophagales bacterium
ATTGGATTAAAAGTTTTCATTTATTAAAGAATGCAACCGACCTAAAAATATAAAATAAAAAAAGCCCCATATGATGGGGCTTTTTAACTACTTGTGATCCCAAGTGGATTCGAACCACTGACCTACTGCTTAGAAGGCAGTTGCTCTATCCAGCTGAGCTATGGGATCAATTTTTTGCGGTTGCAAAAGTAATTAAAATGTTTCGATAAACCAGCTTAATCTATATTTTTCAATAACTCTATTGTATGTTTTGGATTATCCGACGAAAACACGAACGCTCCTGCAACTAATAAATCCGCACCAGAAGCAGCTAAGATGGCTGCATTTTCAAGATTTACACCTCCATCAATCTGTATCATTGTCTGTGCATTGTTAAACTTAATCAGGCTATGCAGGCGGTTTATTTTAGAATAAGTGCTTTGAATAAATTTCTGCCCTCCAAAACCTGGGTTTACTGACATTACATTAACTACATCAATTTCTTTGATAATATCTGCCAAAACATCCACGCTTGTATGTGGGTTTATGGCAACCCCAGCTAAACAGCCTTTGCTTTTAATAAAATCAATTGCCCTGTGCAAATGTGTGCATGCTTCAATATGGATCGATAAAATTTTAGCACCCAGGTCTATATACGTTTCTAAGTACCGCTCCGGCTTTTCAATCATTAAATGTATATCAAATGGCTTTTTTGCAACTTTTTGAATTGCTTGGATCACCGGTACACCGTATGAAATATTTGGAACAAACATTCCGTCCATCACATCCAGGTGTATATAATCGGCCTGGCTTTCATTCAACATTTTTATTTCATTCTCAAGGTTGAGAAAATTAGCTGCAAGCAGGGAAGGAGCTATCAGGATATTGCCCATTGTTTTATTTTGTTCAAAATTAAGAAAAAGAACCTCAATGCTTTAAAAAATAATTATTTGAGATTATCCGGTTTTTCTTTTCAATCCTTTCTGTTGAAATTGCCGTAAATAAACAGACATGACTTCCAAAATATTATTATTTACTTTAGCCAGTTTGCTTTTCATAAGCTCTTGCAAAGAAACTAAGAAAGAGGAGAAAACTGAAAATAAGGATAAACCCAAAACTGAGTTTCCGCAAGACCAGTTGCAAGTTAAAGTCAACCAACTGGAAGACAGCTCACAAGCAGCATGGAAATTTATGATAGAAGCAGACGACCAAAAAATAGCTTATACCAAACGGTTATTAGACGAAATATCATATACACCAAAATACAATATCATAAAACACGCAAAGCTGGTTGAAAAATGTGCAAAGCTGAAAGCTAAGCGATATGACACAGCCAACTTTAGTTCTGAAAAAATTGACAAGTATGACATCGCCACTGACAGTCTTTTGAAAGAAGTTAAAGCCTTGGTTTTGAGTACACCAAATGTTGAAAACTATCCTTTATGTTCTGAACTTTTAAATGATATAAGTGCACTTGATAATGACGTTGTTATGCACAGAGTAAAATACGACAACTGGGCTATGCAGTTCAATAAAATACTGGCAGACCATAACGAAGAACTAAAATCATTAGGCCAACCTTATGACAATCTTCATCCAAAAGGAACATTTCAACTTGTAGAATGATGAGAATATTTCACCTGATAGCTATTTCTTTAATTGGTTGTTCTCAAACAGCCTTTTCGCAAGACCTTATCGCAAAACTGAACCCCCTATATAAAGATGCTGTAAGTTCAGAAATTGTTAAAAATGCAAAACTTAAAAGCCTTTTTAGCCATTTAGAGGTTGTTAAGGTAAAAGAAGCATTTCCAAAAAAAATTAAAAAATCTGTTTTGGATGGTGTTATAGGACTTACTTTAAAAGACAAAATGTATGTAGATAAAGTGAAGGAAATATTAATACATTCAGGTTATTTTCAATACGTTGAAACAAACAAAAAATCAGAAAACCAAGCCCTACATATCCCTTCAGATCCGTTTGCTGAACCGCTAAACGGAAGCCAATATTACCTACAAACAGTTAATGCTTACAAAGCCTGGGATATTTCTAAAGGAGATACAAATATGACCATTTGTATTGTGGACAATGGACTTGACTTTTCACATCCAGAATTTCAAGGTAAAATTCAATATAATAAAAAAGATCCTATTGATGGATTAGACAATGACAATGACGGCTTTACAGACAACTACGCAGGTTGGGACTTTGCAAATGATGATAATTTTGCTGAAGATACAACCGGTAGCACGGGGCACGGAACCGAAGTAAGTGGAATAGCAGCTGGCCTAACAAATAATAATTTTGGCATAGCTTCAATGGGGTATAATTGCAGGTTCTTGCCCTACAAGATTTTTGGGAATAACGCAGTCAGTTCTTCTACACAATATCAGGCAGTTGCTTATGCAGCCTTGCAGGGTTGCAAAGTGATCAATATGTCTTGGGGCATTTATGGTACTGGTGCAAATTTTAATCAGTATGAGCAGGATTTAATAAATTTTGCTTCAGTAGAGCAAGATGCTGTTTTAGTTGGGGCTACTTTTCCCAAAGAAGGAAACTATTTTACCTTTCCTGGTGATTATGAAAATGTTCTATCAGTCCTTTCACTGTTTTCAGATGACACCAAATCAATCCCCCAGGCAACTCATTATTGGATTGATATGTCTGTACCTGGTTTAGACATGATCACTACCGGATTAAATGGAAGTTTTACCACTCAAACAGGAATTTCTGTAGGCTTACCACTCGTAACGGGTGCAGCAGCATTGGCCAGAACAAAATATCCTAAAATGAATTCCACTCAAATTCAGGAATTGCTTAGGGTTACGTCAAGAAACATAGACACAGTAAAAACAAATAAAAATTACAAAGAGAAGTTAGGACATGGTTGTTTAGATGCTTACAAGTTATTGACGGACACTATTACACCAGCAATAAGGATTCAAGCTTATGAGCTAACTAATTTGTCAAACGATACACTCAGTCTACAACTTGGGTTTAAAAATTATCTTTGGCCTTCAAAGACTTTGAAATTTTCCTTTCGCATGATTTCAGGTGGATTTACGGTCTATGATTCAATAGCCAACATGGGAACTGTAAAAACCCTTGACAGCACTAATACTTTGAAGGGCGATTTTAAACTAAAAATTCTCCCATATGATAAATCCAGAAATGTAGAATTAGTTAGAATTGGTATAGAGGATACTGCGAATAAATACACTGATTATCAATATATATACATCAACAAAAACAATGTTCCAGTCATTACACTACTTGATAATAAAGAGAACGTTGATCCAGAAATGAAGGCATATCCAAATCCTTGTGTTGAAACATTAATTGTTGAAAATTATAAAGGAGAAGAAGTATTACTGTGTGATTTAACCGGGAAAGTATTAGCTAAAAATTCAGACAAATCTGGGATTGCCAACTTTGATATGTCTGGCTTTCCTCAGGGAATTTATTTTGTTCAGACAAAAAGCGGAGAATCTACATCCCATATTAAAATCATAAAAAAATAAGTTTGATGAGAGAGATTATTGCTGAGATTGTTACAATAGGTGATGAAATCCTGTTTGGTCAAATAACAGATACCAATTCTCAATGGCTTGCAGAACAATTGAGTTTGTTGGGAATTAAAGTAAAACGAAAGGTTTCTGTTGGAGACGAACAATCCGAATTGCTTCAAATTTTTAAAGAGTCAGAAAATAGGTCTGATATCGTGATACTTACCGGAGGTTTGGGGCCAACTTCAGATGACATTACCAAACCTGCATTGTGCATTTATTTTAAATGTGGATTAAAGATTGACAATCAGGTATTGGAACATGTAACCCAGTTTTTTGAGAAAAGAAACCGGCCAATGCTTGAAGTAAACCGTCAACAGGCAGCAATTCCTGAAAAATCAAAGGTTTTGTTTAATACTATCGGAACTGCCCCAGGACTTTGGATTGAAAAGGACAAGAAAGTGTTCATTGCACTTCCTGGAGTACCATACGAAATGAAGGAAATCATG
>JACMRH010000380.1 GCA_014376535.1 Cytophagales bacterium
CAAAGCGCAATGATAAGCCAGTTTGTTTTATTAGGTGCTATCATGGTGGTGTTTTACTTTTTTATGATCCGTCCACAACAAAAGAAACAAAAAGACCAGAAGAAATTCCGTGAGTCTCTTAAAATCGGAGATGATGTGGTAACGGTTGGTGGTTTATATGGTAAAATTGTTCAGGTAAACGATGATACTATAGTTTTAGATGTTGATAGAGGTGTAAAACTTACTTTCGGCAAAGAATCGGTTTCTCTGGAATCTTCATTAAAAGTAGCTAAAACCACAGTATAATTAAGTCGCTAAAATTTGTCGGGTATTTTATAACCTGGCTATTTCGCCCACTTACTGAAAGGTCAAAAGGAAATTTGCGTGTTATTGCAATATCCTTTTGCCTTTCTTCAATTATATGGATTTTTAATTCTTTAAACAAGGAGTTAACGTCTGAAATAACTGTTCCTCTCATCCTTAAATATAATGAGAACCATTACGTTCCATTAAAACCTCTTCCTTTAAAAGCAGATATATTTTTTAAAGGTCATGGGTGGAATGTTTTTAAATCTATCTACTTTTTTAAATCTAAGCCCATTATAATTTTTATTAATCAGCCTGGTTTAAAGTCCATTTTAGACACTTCGCAAATAAAGTCAATAGTTTCAAGAGATTTGGGTAAAATGGAAGTTACCAGGGTTATTTTAAATTCTTTGCAAGTCCCTTTTGATATACGCGCCCAGAAATGGGTGCATATGAAACTTGATGCTTCAACAATTTCAGTTGCCAAAGGTTATGTAAGAGAAAAACAAATCTTTTTTGAACCAGACAGTGTTCTGGTTAGCGGTCCAAAGCAAATTGTTTTACAGTTAAAAGATACATTGAAAGTTAAAGTTCCATTTAAGGGAATTGATAAGAATTTTGATGAAAGCTTTAATCTGAACTACTATTTGAATAACCCCTTGTTGAAATTGAGTCATGATAAGGTCAATGTAAAATTTAATATCAGAAAAAGGCCGAAAACTGATGGAACAAAATAAGCCTCTTTTAGTTGGGGTAACAGGTGGAATTGGCAGTGGCAAAAGTCTGGTTTGTAAAGTTTTTCAAACTCTTGGAGTGCCGGTATTTGATGCTGACAGCAATGCCCGCTTATTGATGCAAACTGATCAAGACCTTATCGATTCAATAAAAAACGAATTTGGGGAACAAAGTTATGTTAACAACGAGCTGCAAAGAGACTACCTGGCTAAAATAGTATTTTCAAATCCTGAAAAACTTAAAGTTTTGAATGCGCTTACGCATCCTGCTATTGCATCTGATTTTGAAAAATGGGTTAAATCAAACAGTAATTCACAGTATTTGGTAAAAGAAGCTGCCTTATTTATAGAATCAGGCTCATATAAATTAATGGATAAAATTATCCTTGTAACGGCACCGGATAAAGTAAAGATTGAAAGAGTTTTAAAACGAGACAAGCAACGAACAGAACAAGAAGTAAAATCGATAATCGATAGGCAATTACCAGATTCTGAAAAAAGATTACACTGTCATTATGAAATCGTAAATGATGGTAATCCAATGCTTCAACAAATTATAGAATTAGATAAGGAATTTAAAAAGCTGTAAGATTTTAAATTATTTTTTTCGAATAAAAAGCCGATTTTTTTGATTTTTTATTGACCTTTTTTAAATTAAAAAATACCGAAACGTAGACATTAATATTTACAAATAGAGGTAAAAATACAATTTCATATCCTATTTAAGTTTTTTCCAGGGAAACCTTATTTTATGTTCTGGCATATGATTTACGGTTATGTATGGTTTTGTTATGTTTTAACATTTTCCTTGATATTTTATATTTTTCAATTTCATAATAAGCTGATTATTAATTAAAAATAATTTAACTTTTATTCAATGAATTAATATTTTTCTATTTGTAATGTATGTTTGGCAACATTAAAAGTTATTATATTTAAAACTCAAACCACTTAATTTTTCAATTCTAACTACCAGATAAGTAGTTTAATTCTTTCAAATGGAATTTAATCAACCTTTATTAGGGGATTTTTTAGCAATAGTTAACCATCATCCTGATATGATTTCCAGGATAGACAGTGACTTAAATGTTATTTATGTAAATGATGCAGTCTGCAAATATTCTAATAAGGAAAGGGGATTTTTTATAGGGAAGAAGATCAACGAAATTTTTGCAGAAGGAGATAAGACCACCATATTTTGTAAGAAAATAGCTGAAGTATTCAGTACCGGAAAGGAGATAAGTTATCAAATGGAAGGTTGGTCAGACGACTTCCAGTTTTTACAGTTTAATATTATTCCATTAGAAAAAGAGCAAGGCAAAGTTCCACATGTACTAAGCATTATTAAAGACATAACAGCCAGCAGAAAGCATGAAGGAGAATTGAAAAATTCTATCAAAGAACTGGAAGTGATTTCAGACCAGCTTATATACCAAAACAAACTGCTTCAGGACTTTGCATACATTACCTCACATAATTTAAGGTCTCCATTGTCAAACCTGAAAGCCCTGATTAGTTTATATGAGATTTTCGAGCCTGGATCTGATGAAAAGAAGACAGCTTTTGATAAGATAAAACTAACCCTGGAATCGCTGATCAATACTGTAAACGAATTATCAACCAGCATCAGTGAAAAAGGAAATTTAAAGAAGGAACTAGAAAATATTAATTTTCAAAAACAGCTGGAGGAAATAAAGGAGTCTTTGTATTCTCATATTGAAGAGTCAGGAGCTTTAATCAATACCAATTTTGTAAAGGCGACAAACATATTGTATCCCAAATTGTACATTGAAAGTATATTTCTGAACCTATTAACTAATTCTATCAAATACAGATCTTACGAAAGACCTTTGGTAATTAATATAGAAACTAGAAAAGAAAGGGACACAACCATACTTTCATGGAAAGACAATGGTATTGGAATAGATATGAAGAAGTATGGTTCTAAACTGTTTGGCTTAAAGAATACTTTTCATGACCGTGATGATTCGCGTGGAATTGGATTATATATAACCAGAAACCAGATCGAATCGGTAGGAGGTACAATTAGTGCAGAAAGTAAACTAAATGAGGGCTGTACATTTACAATACGGTTTAAAGATTTTACTGTTAATTAACTGCTTGTTTGATTTCTGAAAATACAAAGTTTTCCAGTTTCTGGAAGATCTCCAAAGCAGCTTTTGCGTTTCCAATTGAAAATACTGTTAAAATCAGTCTGCCTTTAACTTCTGCAAGTTTACAGTTTTTGGCATTTTCTTTTACAAAAGCCAACATTTTACCGAATATATCCGACTGAAAATATCTCTCATTATCACCAGAAATAAATTGGGCTTTTAATGCGTCTCCTTTAAGGGTCAATTTATCAAAGCCAAGTTTTTCTGCC
>JACMRH010000381.1 GCA_014376535.1 Cytophagales bacterium
TGGAAGCCGCAAGGTAGTAATGGAACAGCTAACCTGAGTATTGATTATGATGCTGGTTTTAATAATGGCGTTTGCGGTATCTCTGCATACAGAATAATTTCTTCTGATAATAGAGAATATTTTGGAATCGGAATAAAAGATAGTTTAAATTTTTATACGGCTCCATTTACGATTTCATTGACAAATGCAGGTTTGTACAGATTCCATTTTTCAAATAATAACTGTGAATTTTTTTCTACTGACACAGATACACAAGTAAGCGGAACACTCACTGTAAGTAAACTTGATAGAACTAACAGAATAATATCAGGTACGTTCAGTGCAACATTATCAAAGGTTGGGTGTACAGAAATAAAAATAACGGACGGTCGTTTCGATATGAAATTTTAACCAATCAAAACTTATTTATGAAAAAAATATTCAAAATACTATTAGGCATTATTATGCTTACAATCTCAACAATATCCTATGCACAAGTACTACCAGATACAAGCACTACGCAGAAGTTGTTACAATATATTATGCAGCCTTTGGATAAAAATCAAATATCCACAGGTTTTTTAGAAGAGTACGGTTGCCCTATGTTGCCTGCAGCAACATTTAATGGAACACTAACCGACAGTAATCGTATAGATATGAATCTATGGCGCACACTCTACCTGCAATTTCAAACTGGCTGGACAAAAGCAACAACCAATCCTTTGCCTGCAATTACTTCTGTAAATACAACCATCAAACAAAACGTAAGCAGCACTTTGCCTATTCCAATTCCCTTGCTCATAGGACAATACAACACTGTAAAAAGCAATGCCTTTTCCAGTAATTTACTTTCGTATAATAGCAGCACCAAACAGGTAAGCGATGTGGCAGGCAGAACGCAAAGTCCCTATGACGTTAAAACATTATTTGCCGCCTGCCCCAATAAAAATATTACAACCACAGGCACGGAGAATTTTATTATTAAATCAAACATGATATGGAATAATACAAGTAAAACTATTAGCCAGATACAAATTGATTTTGCCAATGGTCAAGGATTTCAAACAATAACTATTGGCACAGCTATATCTGTTACCTATACTGATACTGGGTTTAAAAAGTGGACAGTGAAAATTACATTAAACGACAATTCTTTTTTGCAATGCTTTAATGAATACAATGTTTTAAGGACAGCCAACATTTCTTCACGGTATCAAGCTCCATCAGGGTTCTCAAGCGGCTTTGATGCTTCTTGGAATTTTGCTCCCAATACCGCCGACAGTGGCGGCAGGGTTTTTATTGCTTACACATCAAGGAACAGAACAAACACCATTCGCAAACCATTGATAGTTGTAGAAGGGTATGATGTTAGCCGGATTGCACCAAGCTTGCAAGATAATTATGGTTATATTGATATTATAGCTGCAATAAATAATCCTTTTTTAGCAGGATATGATTTTAATAATAACCTTGATACTTTAGCAGGTTATGATTTAATTTTTGTTGACTTCTTTAATGGTGCCGATAGTATTATAAGAAATGCAAATTTTGTAAGAAGGGTAATTGACAGTGTAAACAGGGCAAAAGTTCTTAATAGCAACAATGGAAATATTAGAGAGCAAAATGTAGTAATGGGTTTAAGCATGGGCGGCCTTTGTGCAAGGTATGCCTTAGCAAATATGACAAAGAATTTTGCAGCCACGCCAACGGAAA
>JACMRH010000382.1 GCA_014376535.1 Cytophagales bacterium
GCAGTAAAAAATGCAAAGGCAGAAACCAATCGCCCGTCCTTAATAAAAGTGCGTACACATATTGCTTATGGCAGTCCAAATAAAGTAGATACTGCCGGCGCACACGGATCTCCGTTGGGAGCAGATGAAGTAAAATTAGTTAAAACATTTTTTGGTTTTGATCCTGAAAAGTTTTTTGAAGTACCGGATGAAGTGTTGAAATATTATCGTGCGATTGGCGAAAAAGGCGCTGTTTTGGAAAAGGAATGGAACGAATTATTTGAAAGATATAAAGCAAGTTTTCCGGAGCTGTCAGCAGAATATGAGCTGGCTGTTTCAGGTAAATTACCGGAGGGTTGGAAAGATAAATTGCCGGTGTTTGAAGCTTCCGATAAAAAGATGGCTACACGTCAGGCCTCTGGTAAAGTATTAAATGCCCTTGCAGAAGTGTTGCCGCATTTAATTGGAGGGGCTGCAGATCTGGCACCTTCTACAGAAACAAATTTGAAGGACTACGATTCGTTTACCCCTACCAGTTATGGTGGACGAAATTTTCATTTTGGCATTAGGGAGCACGCGATGGGATCGGCATTAAACGGGATGGCTTTAACCAAAGGGGTAATTCCTTATGGCGCTACTTTTTTAATTTTTTCAGAATACATGCGGCCGCCGATCAGGCTGGCAGCCATTATGAAGATCAGGCCTATTTTAGTATACACGCACGACAGCATCGGATTGGGTGAAGATGGTACTACGCACCAACCTGTGGAGCAATTAATTTCTTTGCGTTCTATACCAAATATTACATTGATCCGCCCTGCAGATGCAAATGAAACGGCCCATGCATGGAGGGTAGCTCTGGAACATACCACTGGTCCGGTAGTATTGGTTTTTACCCGTCAGGGATTAAAAATCTTAGATCAGTCGAAATTGGGTAAAGCAATAGGTGTAGAAAAAGGTGCCTATATTTTATCAGATTCTTTAAGAGACCCTGAAGTTATTTTAATCGCCTCAGGTTCTGAAGTAGAATTAATAATGCTGGCTCAGGCCAAATTGTTGGAAGAAGGAATTTCAAGCCGGGTGGTAAGTATGCCTTCCTGGGAATTATTTGAAAAACAGGACGCTGAGTATAAAGAAAAAATATTTCCAACAAATATCAGAAAGCGTCTGGCAGTAGAAGCTGGTTCAATATTGGGCTGGCATAAATATGTAACCGATGAAGGGGATATCATTGGTATGACAGGTTTTGGAGAATCTGCCCCTGCGGAAGACCTGTTCAAAGTATTTGGATTTACAGTTGATAATGTGGTTTTAAAAGCAAAAGCATTGTTAGGAGAATAAAACAGGTCTTGCTGTGTAGTTTGCCTGGATTTTATTTTGTAAAACTTAGCGCCAACTCGTAAATTATTTCACTCAGATTAAATTTTATATTATGTCTGAACCAAAGTGTTAATTGATCTTAAACCAATACAATTTTTTAATGAAAATAGGAATAGCAGCTGACCATGGCGGGTTTGAATTAAAAGAAATCATTCATCCCTTTTTGATTTCTTTAGGATATGATGTAAAAGATTTTGGAGCTTTTACAATGGATAAAGGTGATGATTATCCTGATTTTGTAGTACCATTATCCAGAGCAATAGCCAGCAATGAAATTGAAAGGGGGATTGCTATTTGCGGCAGTGGAGTAGGGGCATCCGTTGCGGCAAATAAAATTATAGGAATACGTGCAGCATTAATTAATGACCATTTTTCAGCTCACCAGGGCGTTGAAGATGATAACCTGAATATACTTTGCCTGGGTGGGCGGGTTACAGGTTTTATGACGGCGCAGGAGCTTGTTCAATCTTTTTTAAATGCAAGATTTACCGGGGAAGAAAGGCATTTGCGTCGACTAGAAAAAGTGCATCAACTGGAAATTAAATAAGCCCGTACCTATACATATTTTTTATAAATTTATTTTCAATCGTATTTCTAAACGAAATTTAAAATGGTTAAATTTTATAATTTGGTTTGTTGAATATACCAATAACCATACTTTAGTTTTTTTTGTGTTTATTTTGCAGGCTAAACTGAAATACACATATAATTGTATTAAGTATTTTTGCAAAAGGAAAGCTTTTAATCAAATAAATTATGGCAGTAAAAATAAGTGATCTGAAAATTCTTTTTTTTGATGTAGGCGGTATTTTATTAAGCAATGGATGGGGACACGAATCAAGAAAAATTGCCGCAGAAAAATTTGGACTCGATTATAAGGAAGTAGATGCATTGCATAATTTCATATTTAATGTATATGAAATTGGAAGTATTTCCCTCGATGAATATTTGGATACCGTAATTTTTAATCATCCAAGAGATTTTGTACGGGAAGATTTTAAAGAATTTATGTACAGTTGTTCCATCGAATTGCCCGATATGCTTCAGTGGCTGAAAGAGTGGAAAAAAGATTGTGGCTTCCGCATCATTTCCATCAATAATGAAGGGAAAGAACTGAATGATTATCGGGTGCAAAAATTTAAATTACACCAATCATTCGATGC
>JACMRH010000383.1 GCA_014376535.1 Cytophagales bacterium
GGAACTGAAGGAACTGGAAAGAAAGAACTGCTGAGTGGACAAACTGCCAAACGCCTACGGGAAATGATACGAAGCTGTTTTTGCATAATGTGAAGTTTTTATAAGCATTCTTCATCGAAGGCAGATTACACCACCAAAAGGAAACGGAATAAAAGATTGGGCTGTGCGATTGGAAGTGTGTTTATGCCGTAGTCTTTTGGTGGTGTTTGTAAGGATTGTGAGTTGGGCTGCCGAAGTTATTTTTGCTGTATAAAAAAACCATTATGCAAAAGCGACTTTTATTTTAAAGGGTCGTGGAAATAAACAAGAAAGCGGACATTGAAGCCCGCTTTTTTTAGTATTCTTTTGGTAACATTATACAGCCATCTACCAACCAAATAGTTGCAAGGTCATAAGGGAAATCACTGAATGGAATTTCCTGACTTGTGATTTTGTTGTGGTTACCATCTGTACAAAGAATTGTAAAAACATCATTTTGTACCCTTTTTAAATCCCACACCTGAAACGATTCCCTTTTGATTTTGGGAGCAAATTGATGGCTTACCACTAAATCAATTAACCAATAAGCTTTGCATGTTTGTACTAAATCCTTTACACCATCTGTGTAAATAATTTTAGACAATTGATGTTTGTAAAAGCTTTCTGAACCGTTGCTACACCCAAAGTAATCATTTGCATTTTTCATTGTAAATAAAATTTAATTTTTAAAAGAAAAAAGAGAAAAAAAGAAAGCAAGTGAAACAGGTGGCGTGGGTGGCTGCAAAGAAGCAACGCAATAAATGATAGGGCTGTGCAAAGGGTTTGTGTTTATGGCGGAATTTCTTTGCAGGCAAATTGCAAGGGGCTGCGATAGCCGCCTAACTTGCTGATTTTTTTTGATTGAATTTATTAGATCTGGTTGCACAAAAGAAAAACGGAGTGTACCTTGTTAAAATAAAATACCTAGAAAAAAAGAACAGTACAAACATGTACATAAACCAAACACAACTGAAATATTATATTGCTTATCTACAATGCCCTATTACTCTAAAGTATTAGCAGAAACATTCCCTGAAAAAGTTTACAATAACTTCCTTAAAAAACTTATTGAATTGAACTTTTTAAAGGATGAGAAAAGAAGAACAACTATTAAAGAAGTTTCTATTGAGTTAAATGAGAAAGCAGATAAAATAACAAAATGGATTCATAGTATTTATGAAGATATACTCGAGTTACTTTACAATAAACCTGAACTATTTAAGACTGATGGAACATTATGTACATTAACAATGGGATATTTCGATAGCTACTGTTGCATAAAAATTTATTTACCTTTTTTACCTAGAAAAGGAGAGCATTTTGATTTTAGTTTCACTAAAGCAAAAACAGGAACCTACAATTACCGGGTTAAGCATATTATGCATGAAGTCAATGAGGATAAGTATGAGGCTGTAATAATGCTTACTGGAGATATGGGAAGTGATTATGGGGATTGGCTGAGGGAGAAAGCTTTATTCCATCAAGAAATTGGTTATAGAGATATACTAGAAATGAATAGTTTTCAGGTAGATGATTTATTAAGAAAATTATATCGAAGCTAAGGATAAGGTAATACAGCCTTGAGCCAAAAAGAAGCCAAGCCGTGTGGCAAACCTGTCCACACTGTAGCAAAGGGGCGTGCCGCCAAAAGCCAATGGAAGGAGGTACGACTGGAAATGGCTGCGTGTGCCTGCTGAGGTGGTGACCACATAAGCATTGAAAATGCGTTGGGCAGCTACGTATTACGCAAGTGTTTGGCATGAGTTTTTGTTATTGCAAAGGGCTTTGCGTCAAGGGTATAAAAACCATGACAAACACGCAGCCGAAGCAGGCCGCAAGGCACGCCAAATTATAGGCAGCGAGTGGACTGCACCC
>JACMRH010000001.1 GCA_014376535.1 Cytophagales bacterium
GTTAACAATAGGAACTGGACCAAAAAGAGTTACTAGTCTATAATAACCATAAGCCCTTAAAAAATAGGCTTGTGTTAATAAAGGTTTCTTAACATTATCTGGGATGCTTGTATTAGTGTTTAAAATTTCAATTAAATCATTCGCTCGTTGAATTACAACATAAGGTCCATTGAAATATCTTGATACTAAAACATTGTTAACTAAAATTGCATTATTATTTACTTCTCCATGTTGGAAAAATGTAGCTCTATATACTAAGTTATCCGCAGATAGATCCTCTGTAGCATAACTTAAATAATAAAAGCTGGTATTTCCTGATTGCAAGGCATCGTAAATACCGTTTAATAATTTAGGTGCATCAGCAGCGCCAACTACCTCTGGAGAAAGTGATGCCCTCGGATTTAATTCTAATGATTTTTTACATGAAACAGCTGTAGCAAGCATTATCGCTGTTGTGAAATATAATATTTTCTTTTTCATAATTCCTATTTTATAGCCCTATATTAATACCAAAAGTATATGTTTTGAATTGTGGAATACTTCCCTGGTCAACACCAGTATTTTCAACCCCAAATGAAGAGGTCGCTTCTGGATCAAAACCTGTATAATTTGTGAAGGTTAAAAAATTCTGACCTGTAATAAATAGTCTTGCATTAGCAACTTTTAATTTGTTCAAGAAGCTTTTTGGCAATTGATATCCAAGGGTAATATTTTTTAGTCTTAAATAGCTACCATCTTCAAGGTATCTTGAAGATCTTTGAGTATTAAAAGTTCCTCTTACTCCCCCAACTGCTCTTGGATATTTTGCAGTAGTGTTAGATGGAGTCCATCTCTGATCATAGACTTCTTGAAATATATTTGTAGCTGGAGATGTTGATGAAACATTGGCACCCAAACTTTGGTATCCTCCTAAACCTTCAGCCGCTAAATTATAAATATCATTTCCAGAAGAATATTGAAAAAATACACCTAAATCTAATCCCTTATAAGAGAAATTATTTGTTATACCCCCAAAAAAATCTGGAAGCGGATTCCCCACAAATTGTCTGTCAGAGCTACCTATGGTATTTGACTTATCTAAATCTTCATAAACCATATCGCCAGTTACTGGGTCTACGCCAGTGGCCTTAATTAAAAAGAAAGCTCCTAGAGGCTGACCTTCAGATGTTCTTGACACAAAAGACCCATCAACAGGTTGTTGTAAATACAATTTAGTGACCTTATTAGTATAGGTAGAGATGTTAAATGAAGTGTTCCATTTAAATGCTCCAGTTAAGTTTTTACTTGATAATAGAAAATCAAATCCTTTTCCATTAATCTCACCAATATTTTCAAATATACTATTAAAGCCAGTGGTAGAAGGTATAGGCCTAAATTGCAGTAAGTCCTTAGTTTGTTTATTATAATAATCTGCTGATAAACTCAACCTGTCATTCAACACTGAAATATCTAAACCAATATCAAATTGAGCAGTCTCTTCCCATTTCAAATCAGGACTGCCTATTGCGTTTAGAGCAAAGCCCGGTGTATCATTATAATTAAACCCTCCGGCTATTAATCTTCTTGCACTAAAGTTTCCAATTCCTTCTTGGTTACCTGTTAAACCATAACTTGAACGAATTTTTAAATAACTAATTGTTGGAATTGACTTTAAAAAACTTTCTTCAGATATTATCCATCCTGCAGATACTGAAGGAAAGTATCCATATCTCCCTGCTTCGGGTATTTTTGAAGAACCGTCTCTTCTTATTGAAGCTCCTAATAAGTATTTACTTTTCCATCCTAAGTTTAGTCTGGCAAGCATAGACTCAATTCTAAAGTTTGTATAACTAGCAGTTCCAGATGTGATTTGGGCAGCAGAAGTAACATATGGAGTCAAATCTGAAGGAAAATTTGTACCCGTTACACTATTATTTTCTCTATCATTCCATTGATATTCGTAAACAGCTGTAGCGTCAACGTTTAATTTATCTTCAAAAAAATTCTTATTATATGAAAGGTTTTGCGTGGCTAATAAATTCTGCGTTTGTATATATCCAGAAGTTGCACTTCCATTTGATCCTGCGCCAGATAAAGAAATTATTGGGTCATATGTTCTTTGATCAACATAAGTATAATCTATACCAAATGAAGATTTAAACTTTAATCCAGGTAATATTTTGACTTCTCCGTAAACATTATTAAAAATATTTGAAAGATTTACAAGATTATCCACAAGAAACATCTGAACAGGATTATTAAAACTATTAGTAGCAAATGTACCATCTGTGTTGTAAATTGGTTGGTCAGGTCTTGCTACCAATGCCCTAGGGAAAGGAGAATATATGCTATTATCAACGGCTGTTTCATTTCTTAATGATCTGGAAATTGCCATATTATTTCCAACCTTTATGAAATCATTGACTTCATGGGCAGCGTTTATTCTTATAGCGTATCTTTTAAAGTCCCCCTTTTTTAAAGCCCCGTCCTGTTGGAAATAGTTTAATGACGTGTAAAATTGTGTTTTAGGATTTCCTCCTGAAGTAATTGAAAGTTGAACACTATTGACCTTGGAATCATTCCTAAGAACTTGGTCAATATAGTTCACATTAGCTTCTGGATTAGATACTTGATTACCTGTGAATAATGGAACTGAACCTGAATTCACTAAAGATTCATTGTAAAGTGTTCTATAATCACTAGCATTTAACAAATCTTTAGTTTTAGTTAATGATTGCAAACCTGTATAAGTGGAAACATTGACAGTAGATTTACCCCCTTTAGTTCCACTCTTTGTGGTAATTAAAACTACTCCGTTTGAACCCCTTGATCCATAAATAGCAGCAGCAGCAGCATCTTTTAAAACATCAACAGATAAAATATCCTCAGGGTTCAAATTTGCTAGTGCACTAATTCCACCACCTGCAGCTGCAGGAGTTACGCTATTATTACTTGCTAAAATTACACCATCAACCACATATAACGGGTCATTGCCTGCCGCAATAGAAGACCTGCCTCTTACATTGATTTGAATTGGGGCTCCTGGACGACCTGAACCACTAGTTACTTGAACCCCGGCTAAACGTCCCTGTATAGCTTGAGAAATTGTCGCAACTGGTTGTTCTTTTATTTCTTCACTAGTAATTGTAGCAACTGAAGATGTCACCAATCTTTTACTTTGAGTTCCGTATCCTACCACAACCACTTCTGATAATTGTTTTGAATCAATCTCCAAAGAAACGTTAATTGTTGAGCTGGACCCAATTTGAATCCTCTTTGTAGTAAAGCCTATAAATGAAACTTCTAAACTCTTTGCAGAAACAGGTACATCAATTAAATAATTACCATTAGCATTGGTTTGTGTTCCTAATTTAGTTCCAATTATTTTAACCGAAACGCCTGGTAAAGGTGACCCATCTTCTTGAGAAGTTACCTTTCCTGTAATTCTTTTGTCCTGTGCTAATGCGCTAGAAGCGATAAACAACATTAAGAACAAACTTTGTACAAGTTTTTTCATACAATTTTTAAGATTTAGTTAATTTATAGTGTGAATTGAAATGTAATGTAGTGCTAATAATACATTACCACCAAATACTAATTTTAACATTATTTAACAAAATACTATTAAAGAACTAATAATCAAATGATTAACAGTTAGTCAGTCATTTGTAACA
>JACMRH010000384.1 GCA_014376535.1 Cytophagales bacterium
CAATTCGACTGGCAAAATTGTACTCTTGCCAGCACCTGGTGGCGCCTGTAGAATTAAGATATTATGTTTTTGAAGTCTTTCCTTTATTTCTGGAATAACTTCATGAATTGGTAATGGCTCTGACAAAACTTATTTTTTGATGAAAATAACCTCTCCGACTGAAAGTGTGAATTCAGTTTTGTTATTCCATTCCTGAATACTTTTTACGCTAACCTTATAAATATCAGCAATCCTATAAAGAGTTTCTCCGGGGCTGACCACATGAGCTTCATAACCATCCTTTTTTTCAATAACCAATTTCTTAATTATAAGGACCTGCGACATTTTTAAACCTGTAGAATCTATCTTATTCCATGCTTTCAGACTATCCGGTTTGGTATTGTACAATCTCGCAATGGAATATAAGTTTTCTTTCTGCTGAACAACATGAATAGAATCTTTGTAATACACGCGGGGAAGATCAGTAGTGGGTTGTGAGTTTTGAGTTGTGAGTTTAGGTCCGTCAGGTGCTGGTTTTGAAACCGGATTTGTTGGAATTGCCACTGATTCCTTTGGTTTAATTACTGATTCTTTAGGAGTTATGTAGATCGAATCCTTGGCTGTGTTAGAAGGTTTCGTTAGAATAGTCAAAACAGGTTTGGGCAAAATTGGGACAGTATCTTTTGCCTGTTCAGTAGTTTGTTTATAGACCTCTTTTGGTTTTGCTTCTGCTTTAGGTACAGGAACCTTTTTGGGTTCGGGCTTTAATTTGACAATTTTAACCGGAACATTTTCAGGTCTTTTACTTTTCAGCCATAATTCCCGTCCGGCTTGCAAAGGCTCACCTTTTTTCATCCTGTTTTTCTTCATTATACTATTAATGGTAATTCCATATAGTTGGGAAACATCTCTCAAAGACTCCCCAACATTTACAGTATGGAAAGCTTCAGTTGCTTTATTTCTTTTAGCTTCGATGTAGTAATACTCATTCGGCGTTAACTCATCAAAAACACGCAAGTCATTATATTTTAAAAATCTGGCCCTTGAAATACCTGATAGAATAGCCAGTTTGTTAATATCATCGCCAGATTTAGCTTTGATAGCTTCTAATCCATTGCGTAATACAAATAAAGGCTTTTCACCCGGGTACATTTCCTGTGCTTTATAGCTAATATCTTTCGGTTCCGGTAATGGCTTAATATCTAATTTGTTAGGAGTTTTTACATTTGATGATGTAATTACAGAAGGTACTGTACCCACCTTTTGGGCTACAACATCTTTCTCTAAATAACTTGCAGGGACAGTGATTAGGTAGTTTTTATCTTCAGGAACAGTAGAATTGTTCAGCCATTTATTGTATTCCCTTAGTTTTAATTCATCTACTTGCAATTCCTGGGCAAGATTTTCCCAAGATTTCCCCCTGGAATTGGCGTATTCAAATAGGAATAAAGGTGGAGTTTCATTTTTTCCTTCCTCATCCGCAAAAGCTAGTTTATGTGCAATGCATTTTAAAATGTACCAATGTGTACTTCCGTCGAGTACCATTTCCCTGGCCCCATAATAGCGAGTATCAACAGACCTTTGAGTTCCACCTAAACCTACGTTGTATGACTGCAGTGAATAAATCCAATTGTTAAAAATGAGGTTACTTTTCTTTAAATAACTTGCTGCAGCTCTTGTTGAAGCAGAAATATTCTTTCTTTCATCTACCTGACTATCAACACGTAATCCATGTTCTAAAGCTGCTTCTCTTTTGAATTGCCAAAAGCCAACAGCATTAGAGCTTGACACTGCATCTGAAGTCAAAGAGCTTTCCTGAATAGCCAAGAACTTAAAATCGTCCGGCAAACCTTCAGACTCAAAAACCCGCTCTATGATTGGGAAATAGGCATCTACCCTATCTAACTTGGTTTGATAATAAGCCTTATTTTTTTTAAGGGCTTCTAAGCTTTTAGTAATTTCTTCTTTTGCAGAATTTCTTAAAATGATTTTAGTATCCAGAAAATACATTTCATCAGGAACAAGGGTAATCTCCTGGGCAAAAAGAAATACAGGCAATAGAAAAGGAAATATCAGGAAACGCATAAGGCATGTTTGATGTTCCAAATGTACAACCCTGACTTAATTATTAATTAGTAATTATTAATTAATAACTGATGGCATATTGTTTTTGCTAATAGGGCAAAATCGAATTTTTATATGATTCAGGAAGCAAAAAAGCTGCTTTGGTGGCAGGAAGGAATTATTTACCAGATATATCCAAGGTCATTCCAGGATACCAACGGAGACGGAATTGGGGATTTAAAAGGTGTGATTTCAAGATTGAATTACCTTGAATGGCTAGGAGTTAAAGGTATCTGGTTATCACCTATTTATCCTTCACCAAATGCAGATTTTGGATATGATGTAACTGACCATAAAGGCATTGACCCAACATTTGGAACTATGGAAGATTTTGATCTGTTGGTTTCAGAATTACATAAAAGAAAAATGAAACTGGTTATGGATTTAATGCCTAATCATACTTCAGTTGAACATCCCTGGTTCAAAGCTTCTTCATCTTCGGTAGAAGATCCTAAACACAATTGGTATATGTGGAAAGAAGCTAAGCAAGATGGATCTGAACCAAACAATTGGCTATCTGCATTTAATGGCCCAATGTGGGAATGGAATGATACAGTGAAGAAATATTACTGTCACTCCTTTAAAAAAGAACAACCAGATCTTGACTGGAGAAATCCTGAGGTTCATGAAGCAACTTTTGATATCATGCGTTTTTGGTTTGACCGTGGAGTAGATGGTTTCAGAATAGACATGTTGCACCATTTGGTAAAAGATGAATTGTACAGGGACAATCCCTCAAATCCTGAATATGATGCTTCAAGCGGAACTTACAATTCGCATATACCTGTGTATTCATCAGATCAACCTTATTTGCACAAGGTAATAGCCATGTTCAGAAAAATAGCAGATGAATATGAAGACCGCGTTTTAATCGGGGAATGTTATGTACCTATGCATAAGCTCATTATGTATTATGGACCAAACAATGATGGTGTTCATCTACCTTTTAACTTCTTGCTAATTAACAACAATTGGAACCCCACGAAAATCGCCGGGAATGTTGCCCGATATGATAGAATGCTTCCTGAATTTGCCTGGCCAACTTACGTGATGGGTAATCATGATCAGCCCCGGATTGCAGGTCGTGTTGGTGTAGAACAAACCAGGGCAGCTGCTATGATGTTACTGACTTTAAGGGGAACACCTTTTATGAATTGTGGAGATGAGATAGGGGTAAAAGGTGTGCCAATTCCTGTAGATGAACTTCTTGATCCTCAGGGAATTGAACTTCCACACTTAAACCTTGGACGGGATCCTATGAGAACCCCCATGATCTGGAGTTCAGAACAAAATGCCGGGTTTACAAAAGGAAAACCCTGGTTAAGAATAGACAAGTGCTACAAAACGCACAATGTTGAAATACAAAAACAGGACAAATATTCCCTTTTGACGTTTTATAAACGATTAATAGATTTCAGGAAATCAGAAAAATCAATTACGGAAGGTCATTATTACCATATTCATTCTGATTCACAGATTTATGTATTTGTTAGGAAAGCTGAAGATTCAAATGCTTACATGATCATATTAAATCTATCTCACAGACCTTGTTATTTTAAATCAGAAAAGATCCCTTATTCAGGTATCATCATTATTTCTTCTGATATTGAATTGGAAGGATTAAGAGTCAAAACACCATTGGAATTAGGTGGTGATGAAGGCATAATTGTGAAACTGGATAATTTCATATAAATAATACTCCATGGAATAATTTTTTAAATCCCCAAAGTCTTTTGATTGATGAATCAAAAGACCATATACATTTTATGAAATTAGGCCAACAGACTTTATATTTGTTTTTTCTTTTGTTTGTCAGCTTAGGGCATGCACAAAGCCATGATTCATCCAATGTTTCCACCACAGAAAAATATGTAAAAAGACTTATTAATGACACCACGGATATATCAAAACCAGAATTTTTAATTTATCCTACATTAGGTTATGCACCAGAAACCAGTTGGGAGATTGGTGTAAGCAGTCTTTTTGTATTTTATGCAAAAAGAGATACAAATAACAGACTGTGTGAATTAAATGCGCTGGTTTTTTACACATTACAAAAACAATATGGTGCATTTTTTGACCATGCAATTTATTCTGACAAAAACAGGTGGTTTTATTTAGGAAGATTAAGGTACCAAAGTTTTCCTCTCTTATATTTTGGAATAGGGCCAAATACACATCCTGAACACCTGGCCACTGTTTACGCCAACCAGTTTCAAGTAAAAGAAAGAATTTTGCATAAGTTATCTCCCAATTTTTATGGAGGTCTAGAAATCGATTTTCAAAGACTAAGTTCAGTAAATTTTGTTCTCCCAAATGAAGATACCATAGTAAAACCTACTGGATATAAAGGCTCAGCAAATCTGGGATTAGGTTTCGGCTTATTATACGACGACCGCCATAATGTATTAAATGTCAGAAAAGGTTTATTTTCAGAATTAGTGTATTTGCATTACGATAAAGTATGGAAAAGCGATTATTCTTTTAGCACTGTCATCTCAGACAGTCGCTATTATCGGCTGGTAAATAAAAGAGATGTTGTAGCCTTTCAATTATTTGGACAATTTAATTTCGGTGTAATTCCCTTTAATCAATTGGCATTAATGGGAGGAGAAAGTATTATGAGAGGTTATTACTTAGGAAGATTCAGAGATCGGAATTTGGCCGCTGCCCAAGCCGAATACCGCTTTCTTCCATTGCCATTAGGTTTTTCTAAAAGAATTGGTGCGGCTGTATTTGGTGCTGCGGGATCAGTATTTGAAGGTTTTTCTGAAATACACAAAAGCAGAACTGTTATAGCAGGTGGAGTTGGGTTAAGATTCTTGATATTTCCTAAAAAAGATATTTATACCAGATTTGATACTGCATTTACAAATGAAGGTTACGGATTATACTTATTGATCGGGGAATCTTTTTAGTATAATTTACAATAATGCTTTTTCATTTTTATTACCACCCGAACCTGCTATTTTTGCAGGCTCTTTTTAAGGGTTATTTCAGAAATCGTAAATCGTAAATTACAATGGGTCTTAAGGTCGGTATAGTTGGTCTGCCAAATGTTGGAAAATCAACTCTTTTCAATGCAATTTCAACAGGAAAGGCTGAAGCAGCCAATTATCCTTTCTGCACAATAGAACCTAATGTAGGAATTGTAACAGTTCCAGATAACAGGTTGAACAAACTGGAAGAATTAGTTAAACCATTGAAGGTTGTCCCAACTGTAATTGAGTTCGTTGATATAGCCGGACTTGTTGCAGGTGCAAGTAAAGGTGAAGGCCTTGGAAATCAATTCCTTGCAAACATACGTGAAGTAGATGCCATCACACATGTAATCCGTTGTTTTGATGATCCTAACATTGTGCATGTAAACGGAAAAGTGAGTCCTGTTACTGATAAGGACATCATTGATACTGAACTTCAATTGAAAGACTTAGAATCTATAGAAAAGAAAATTAACAAAACAGAACGTGCTGCAAAAGCTGGAGATGCAACCGCTAAAAAGGAATTTGAGATCTTAAAAAGTTATAAGGCGCATCTGGAATCTGGTAAAAATGCCCGTAACCTTGAAGTTGCAGAAGAAGATAAAAAAGCTGTTGCGGACCTACAATTACTAACTGCCAAACCTGTTATTTACGCAGCCAACGTAAGTGAAACTGAAATAAACACTGGTAATAAATGGGTTGAAGAATTGAAAGCTTCAGTAAAAGGAGAAAATGCTGAAGTGGTAATTATTTGTGCTTCGCTAGAATCTCAAATTGCAGAAATTACTGAAGAGGAAGATCGTCAGATGTTCTTGGACGAATATAATTTGAAAGAATCGGGATTGGATAAATTAATAAGGGCTGCATATATTTTGCTTAATCTAAATACATACTTTACAGCTGGTGTTCAGGAAGTTAGAGCCTGGACCATCACCAAAGGCTGGAAAGCACCAGCGGCTGCAGGAGTTATTCACACAGATTTTGAAAGAGGCTTTATCAAGGCTGAAGTAATCAAATACGCTGATTTTGAAAAATATGGATCAGAGCAGGCATGTAAAGAAGCTGGTAAACTTTCAATTGAAGGAAAAGAATACGTAGTAGGTGATGGCGATGTGATGCACTTTAGGTTTAATGTGTAAGTGTTAATAATTCAAAATTTTTGTTTGTAAATTAGTACAAAGAAAAAGACATGACGGCTTTTCAATTAGCATCTAAAATTGATTCTCTACCTCTTTCCTTAAAAAAAGAAGGCTGAAGAATATATTGAGTCACTTCTGGAAAAGGCTAATGTTAAAATCGATTTAATTAAAAAAAAGCCTGTATTTGGTTGCGACTAAGGACATTTTAAGATGTCAGATGATTTTGATGAACCATTAGATGATTTCTAGGAGTATATTTAATGGATTATTTACTTGACACTCACATCTTAATCTGGTTTTTAGAAGGAGATACAAAACTTAGTGAAGTTTTAAGAAATATTGGTAAAAATTTTATAAGCATTTCTTCAATTTGGGAAATAGCTATAAAAACGAGTATTTCAAAATTAGAAACAGATTTTACAATACAGGAAACCATTTCTTTAATAATTGAAAACGGGTTTGAACTTCTTCAAATTAATCAGAAACACTGTTTAGAAATCGTATCTCTCGAATTCCATCATCGCGATCCTTTTGATCGCATGCTAATTGCCCAGACATTGGTTGAAAACTTAACAAGAATTACGAAAGACCAGCATTTTAAACAGTATCCGGTAAAAGTGCTTTAGTACTTCATACCTGATACTTACGACTTGATACTTAAAAATGAATTACCCCGAATATAAATCATCCAATTTCCCTCAGATAGCAACAGACATCCTAAAGTTCTGGGAGGAAAATAAAGTTTTTGAAAAATCGGTAACAGAAAGAGAAGGCTCCCCTGCTTTTACTTTTTTTGAAGGTCCCCCTTCAGCCAACGGAACTCCTGGTATTCACCATGTTATGGCCAGGACGGTCAAAGATATCTTCTGCCGTTACAAAACCATGCAGGGATTCCAGGTAAAGCGTAAAGGTGGCTGGGACACGCACGGTTTGCCGGTTGAACTCCAGGTTGAAAAGGAGCTTGGGATAACCAAAGAAGATATTGGCAAGAAGATTAGCATTGAAGAATATAATCAGAAATGCCGTGAAACTGTAATGAAGTTCAAAGATCAGTGGGACGAACTCACGATCAAAATGGGATATTGGGTAGACTTGGACAATCCATACATCACCTATCAGAATGAATACATTGAATCTTGTTGGTGGTTGCTTAAGGAGCTGTATAAGAAGGATTTATTATACAAAGGTTATACAATTCAACCCTACTCTCCTGCTGCAGGTACTGGTTTAAGTTCACATGAATTGAACCAGCCTGGAACCTACAAAGATGTTAGGGATACTACCATTGTGGCGCAGTTTAAAGTAGTTTCAGATTCATCTTTGTCAAAGTTCGAAACTTTGACAAAGATTGTCGGCGATGTATATTTCCTAGCCTGGACAACAACCCCATGGACTTTACCTTCTAATTCGGCCCTAGCGGTAGGAGAAGGAATAACTTATGTTTTAGTTAAAACTTTCAATTCCTATACGCATTTACCTGTAAATGTGATTCTTGCAAAAGATCTTGTGGGTAAATTTTTTTCTGAAAAAGCCAAGGAAGTAGGATTTGACAATTATAATCCAGGTGATAAGCTAATTCCATTTGAAATATTAGCTGAATGTAAAGGAAGAGAACTTGTTGGGATAGCCTATGAGCAACTTATGCCTTATGTAACACCAACAGAATCCGCTTTCAGGGTCATTCCTGGTGATTTTGTAAGTACAGAAGATGGTACAGGAATCGTACATATCGCTCCTACTTTTGGTGCGGACGACTTCAGAGTGGCCAAACAAGCTAAAATTCCTGCCATCACAGTTAAAAATGAAATTGGGGAAGATGTTCCATTAGTGAATAAGCAAGGTCGTTTTGTCAAAGAAGTTTCTGATGAAAAATTTGGTTTCGCAGGTGAGTACGTCAAAGAAGCATATTTGAATGAAAATGAGGTAGAACCAGAACGTCAAAAGCAAGAAGAACTTTTAGTATCAAAAGGAATCGTTTCAAAAGTCGACAGATACATTCCTGTTGATGACCGAATTGGTATAAAGCTAAAGCTTGAAAATAAGGCCTTTAAGGTAGAAAAATACGAGCACACCTACCCACATTGCTGGAGAACTGATAAACCTATACTTTACTATCCGTTGGATTCATGGTTCATAAAAACAACTGCTGTAAAAGATAGGCTGGTTGAATTAAATAAAACCATCAATTGGAAACCTGAAAGCACAGGGACAGGAAGATTTGGCAATTGGCTTGAAAATCTAGTGGACTGGAATCTTTCAAGATCAAGATACTGGGGTACACCCTTGCCGATCTGGGTAACCGAAGACCGAAAAGAGATAAAATGCATTGGTTCACTTGAAGAGCTAAGCAAGGAAATTGAAAAAGCCAATAACTTACTCACAACACACAACA
>JACMRH010000385.1 GCA_014376535.1 Cytophagales bacterium
AGGTATAAAAGACCTCACAGGTCTTGGATCTTTTGTAAACCTAAGGTTTTTGGGGTGTGATTACAATGACTTGGAGAAACTCAATGTCTCCGGTAATCCAAATCTTGAAGAACTTAGCTGTCTTTACAATCTGATAGATACACTCGACGTTTCTCATAATCCTAAATTGACTATATTAATGTGCGCCAGGAATCGATTTAAATTCCTGGATGTAAGCAAAAATCCAAAACTTAAATTGCTTGTAACTATATATAACCGCTTAACATTTATTGATCTTTCAAATAATCCGGACCTGGAATATCTGGATCTTTGCTGTAGTAGTATGAACAAAATTAATATCTGTAAGAATAATAAGTTAACATATTTTAATTGTATCGGGAATACAGATTTACTTTCGGTAAGCGTTTCAGATTCTAATTTAATAAATCATAATCCAAAATTTCAAAAGGATGGATTGACAAAGTGGACACAAAACTGTTTTCCAACAGGTTTTGAATCAGATCGTTTAACTTCTTCTTCTGTGAAGGTATATCCAAACCCAGCAACTGATATACTAAATATTGAAGGTGAGGTAGAGAAGGTAAAAATATACAATGATCTGGGATCTCTTTTATTTACAACAAATTCAAACCATTTTTCAATTGCCAATTTTCCCAAAGGATATTATATTCTGGGTATTTATGATTACATGGGAAAATACCAGATGCGTAAGATCATAAAGGAATAATCAAAAGACATTTTATCATAAAATACCCTAATAATTGCCTTATATAAAAAGTTATGTATTTTCTCTAAGTTTTGGATTTTATATAATTTTACACAGTTAGCCTATTCACCCCAAGAATACGTCCAATTGTACTGACCCCTACTTTTTTACTTAACAATTCTTTGATAATAAACAGGAAAGGTAAGTTAGGGGTTCCTTACTAAAGAAACCCCACAGTTTGCTATTTGATCTCAAGGCATTTTTTATCTTGTCCATAATGCGCCAAGGCTAAAGATTTTAGGATAGGGATAAACCAATAAGCTAATTGCGAATACAATCACAAAGGGAGGAAACAAAAAAGTTTTTTTTCCTTTTTAAGTTTAATTGTATTCTTAAAACTTCTTTTTTACACTCTTAGTTGGTGTAATATCTGGTTGATTTGTCTTATTTTATAAGTTTAATCTAGATAATAAATCTTGTTATTAGTTTTGCAGCAGATAAAAAAATTATATATGATTTCACATAATTTAGGGTTTCCTCGTGTTGGAAATCATAGGGAACTTAAGAAAGCCAATGAAAACTATTGGGCTGGTAAGATCCCTTATTACGAATTGGAAGCTGTTGCAAAACAAATCAAAGAGACCAACTGGATTACTCAAAAAAATGCTGGAATTGACCTTATTCCATGCAACGATTTTTCATTTTATGATCATGTATTAGACATGACCTTAACAGTAGGGGCGATCCCTACCAGATTTTTTCCCCTAACACAAAGACGCAATTTTTTGGAATCTGACTTATACTTCGCTATGGCACGTGGATACCAAAAAGAAGATATGGATATCACAGCCATGGAAATGACTAAATGGTTTGATACCAATTACCATTATCTCGTGCCGGAGTTTCAGAAAAATCAGCAATTCAATCTGTTTTCTGAGAAGGTGTTAAATGATTTTATCGAAGCTAAACGAGTGTTGGGTGCAACACCAAAAGCAGTTTTAATAGGTCCGGTAAGTTATTTGCTTTTAGGAAAAGAAAAAGAAGAAGGCTTTCACAGGCTTGAATTACTAGAGAGGCTTTTGCCTGTCTATAAAAAAATTCTACAGAAATTATCAGATAATGGTGCGAAATGGATCCAATTCGATGAGCCATTTCTTGTAATGGATTTGACTGAACTGGAAAGGTTGTCTTTCAACAAAACATATCAATTGCTTCGCAAAGATTTCCCCAATTTAAAATTGATGGTAGCCACTTATTTTGAATGTACGGGCAATAATATTCAAACTGCAATTGCTTTGCCAATAGATGCCTTACATATAGATTTGACCCGCTGTTCGGCACAATTGTCCGATATCCTTCAATCAACTTTTATCGCCTCTGGCACATCACTTTCCCTTGGTCTGGTTGACGGTCGTAATATCTGGAAAAATAATTATAGTGAATCGTTGGCTTACATACAGCAAGCTACTGAGATCTTAGGAGCAGATAGAATCATGATTGCTCCTTCCTGCTCTCTTCTGCACGTACCATGTGACTTGGATTTGGAATTGAATGAGAAAGTTTTGACTCCTGATATCAAGAGTTGGATGGCTTTTGCAAAACAAAAATTAGATGAAGTAGTGACACTTAAAAATCTTTCTAATTCAGAATTAAGTACTGAAGGGATAAATAAATTAAAGATAAATGAGCAAGCAATTTTAAGCAGGAAATCTTCCCCCTTAATCCATAAAAAGCATGTAAAAGACAGATTGAATGGCATTAAGAAAGAGGATGCGCAACGTAAAAGTACTTTTGAAGTTCGCCAGAAGATTCAGTCTGAGGTATTGAACTTACCCTTGCTGCCAACCACCACAATTGGTTCTTTCCCTCAAACAGAAGATGTGCGAATTGCCAGATCCAGGTACAAAAAAGGAGAAATTTCTACAAATGAATATGAAGACTTTATAAAAACTGAAGTCGAAAAGGCCGTTCGTTGGCAGGAAAAAGTAGGTCTTGATGTGCTAGTCCACGGTGAGTATGAGCGAAATGACATGGTTGAGTATTTTGGAGAATTGCTGGATGGTTACACGTTTTCAGAAAATGGATGGGTTCAAAGTTATGGTTCCCGTTGCGTAAAACCTCCAATTATTTTTGGGGATATAGAACGAAAAAAAGCAATGACTGTACGCTGGACTACCTATGCCCAATCACTAACTCAAAAGTGGATGAAAGGAATGTTGACAGGTCCCGTTACTATTTTGCAATGGTCATTTGTACGCGACGATCAGCCTAGAAAAGATACTTGTAGACAAATTGCCTTTGCTATCCGTGATGAGGTATTAGATTTGGAGAAGGCTGGAATTCACATTATTCAAATAGATGAACCTGCGATAAGAGAAGGTTTGCCTCTGCGAAAAGAAAATTGGCAATCTTATTTAAACTGGGCGGTAGAATGTTTTCGGATCTCTGCTTCAGGGGTAGAAGATAAAACCCAGATTCATACTCATATGTGTTATTCTGAATTTAATGATATTATTCAAAACATAGCAGATATGGATGCGGATGTTATTACCATAGAAACTTCCCGCTCTCAAATGGAATTATTGGACGCATTTGTTGACTTCAAATACCCAAATGAAATTGGACCTGGTGTTTATGATATCCACAGTCCGCGTGTACCTACAAAAGAAGAAATGATATATCTGTTAAACAAAGCTCTGAATGTACTTCCTGTAAGAAACCTTTGGGTGAATCCGGATTGTGGATTAAAGACCCGAAAATGGCCTGAGACTGAAGCTGCTGTTAAAAATATGGTGGAGGCTGCGGCACATATCCGGCAACAGATATTAGAATTAGTATAAGGTTAGGTAAAACATCATACCAAAATACTCCTTAAGTATTTGGTATGATGTTATAAGTTGAAATCAATGGTTTTTTTCGCCTGTTTTAATATTTGTTGTGTCCGTTCTGGATTCCTCACCATCAATTGTTTGCTCGCGCCCTGCACTATCATTTGAAATAGCATGTTCAAATGTTTTACCACCTCTTGTATTGTCATTTCCATCATTGCCATTCTCTTTGCAAGCTGTTCCTGCTAAAAATATGAACAGAATTAAAATTTTTTGTATGTTTTTCATTTTTGTATTTTTTTCACACCCCAAAAAAATCGTGCTAGATATAATAGGATATAACCTTTTGTAGGGCTATATCCTATATAATATGTCTATCTAATCCATTTTAACAATCTTGATAGGTTTGATTCCAGCTGGCTTTTTTAATATTAAATAATATAGGCCAGTTTCAAAAGAAGTATTTATTGTACCAACAGATGTTCCTGAATGAACAATCTTACCACTCATGTCAGTAATATTAAATTCAAATTGATTTAACCCTTCAATTGTGATATAATTAGAAAAAGGATTTGGAAAAATTTTAATATCAGACAGGAAATTTTCTTCTTCTAACCCAGTAACTGTATTTCCTAGCTTAGCAATTCCTAACAAAGATGGGTTTTGCCAGGCATCATCAGATGGAGCTGCCCATGCAAGCTTACTGTCCCTGTCTCCACCATTGTCATCATCATTGATCTGAACATCAAATCCCAATAGCTGGTCACCGGCAGGAGTTCCCTGAATAGTTGACCATGGAATTTTAACTTCCAAAGTATAGCCAGTTGATGTTCCAACCATTTGAAATTCAACATTAGTACTAGACCTTCCAGCTGGTCCTGCATAAACTGTTTTGTCATTCCACCTGAATGTATATTGTATATCATTAGAGCCATAAGTTGAAGACTTGTCGTTTCCAATATCAAAAAACAATTCTACAGCATCATCTCTGAAATATTCGTTGCCGCTGTCATTGATTTTTATATCATCAGTTACGTTGACTAAAACATAGATATAATTATTGTCCCACATAGTTTTGTAATTCCCTGATAGATCTGCAGGTCCCGTGATGGATGGAATAATTTCTTTTGAAATATTTAAAGTTTCAACTTTATTCCAGACATCGTCTACTATTCCATCTACCATTGGCACTGCGGATGGTTTAGGAATTGTAACATTTTCAGTGCTTGTTGGAATTGTATTTGTGGTTATATTGATGTTTACTGGAGATGTAGATGCTGATTTGCCATTAGAATCAGTGGCCTTTACCATTATTGAATGTGCGCCGACAGATAAGTTTGAAACAGAATATTCGAAAGGGCTTGATACATCTGAGAAAACTTCTTTGCCATCTATTATAAAAGAAACGTTTGTTATTGTAGCACCACCAGTGGAACTGGCAGACGCGCCTAACTCAACAAGACTTCCCTGTATATAATTAGATCCGTTTGCAGGCTTATTCAATTGGACAGATACATCAGAAGAAACCACAACCGGAGTAACACTGATTTGTACTGGTGCAGATTCTGCAGTTTTTCCATTAGAATCAGTCGCTTTAACTGTTATTGTATGGTTGCCAACTGTTAAAGAAGAAGTAGAATAGCTAAATGGGGAGGAGTTATCCTTGAAAGCCAGAATCCCATCAATCATAAAATCAACAGATAAAATAGTTGCACCGTTTGTTGAAGAAGCAGCTACAGTAATGTCCACGGGTTTCCCTTGCGAGAAAACTGAACCATTTAATGGAGAAGTAATATTGGCACTAACTACAGAATTAACAATTGGTTTCGTTATAGTTATAGTAATGTTAGAGGTACTCGCAGTTTTGCCATTAGAATCATTTGCTTTAACTGCTATTGTGTGGGTACCCTCTGATAAAGCTGAGGTTGAATAAGTAAAGGGAGCTGTTTTGTCTGAGAAAGCTGTAACCCCATCCACTATAAATTCAACGTCTACAATAGTTGCACCTTGGGTGGAAGAAGCCGATGCTTCAATATTTACTGGGCTTCCTTGAACGAAGCTTGCATTATTGGCAGGATTTACAAGAGATACTGTGACAACTGATGCAGGAGGAGGAGTAACGGGGCCGGAACCAGACGAATAGGGGTTCCAAAAATTTCCAGATGCTACAAGTGCATACATTACTCTCAAAGTGTTTTGAAAATATGGTCTGTCATCTAGCCTTGATCCTACATTACCTTCAGTTATTGAATTATTCACCCACCAGTTATAGAAGCCGTTTACCTGAGTTTGATTGGTAGCCATTGCGCCAATTGCGAAAGCACCTGTGAATGCTGAGTTTTTGTAATTTGCAATATTCGATCCACTTGTAGAAAATCCGGCAACTATATTTGAAATTCCTTTGCCATTAGCCCATTCTTCAATTTTATCCAGGTATTTTTTAGAGTCTGGAGTTCCCCACCATAAATAATCAACTA
>JACMRH010000386.1 GCA_014376535.1 Cytophagales bacterium
AAATGAGGCATTTGGCTTTCTCCAAATTTGTAACGTGTAGCCATTTACAAAAATATGATTTTTCATAAATGTATAACACTCCACCGGACAAAGTCCTCCTTTTCTTATGCTGATTTAAGTGACCCTTCGGAACACTTAAACCAGTTGGGGCTGGAATGATCAATATTTTCTTAACTCTAACATTCTCTTCTTATACATGCTAATAAGATTATTTATTAAAATTTTGCCAATCAAATCTTTATTCTTATCATTTCTTTCCTCAATCCATTTAATCTGCTGACTTTTAACTAGCTCTAGATTATTTTTTAATGCTTTACGATAAACTTTGGACATTTCATAATCTAAATTTGCCAGAGTGCTATCTCTGCAAATAGCTTTTTCAATTGCGGATGTAGCCTTTGAACAATCAAAAGATGGCTGAATATCTAAAGGAAATATACTGTAATAAGGTGCATCCTCTAAATCAAGGGTGTCTAATTTAAACCGGTAAAATTTATCATGAAAATCTCTTGGTTCAAGATAGATATGTTGGTAGCCCATAAGACGTTTGCTGCCATGGCCAATATCCATCAGCTCCTTACCTGGTAAACAAATACAACGAATATGACTCCTGTCACCAGAATTGTCTTGTACATAAAAAGCCCCCTTCCCATAAGAGTGATTATATTTAAATCTTTCTAAATTATGATTAACAAAATAGTTTACAATAGAATCACATTCCTTCCTTGAAAAAAGTTTTTTATTGACCTTAACGAAATATTCGGTTTTGTTAGTTTTATAAAGCAAGTCTGCTTCCCGAGGGTTTGTCCAGGAATAGTTTAAAATATTTATCCAAGTATGTCTATCTAATGTGTCTTCAATGGGAATCTTGTTTTGTGACAGAAAGTTTATCATTATAGGAACGTACTTATTTAAAGAATTTTGTGAATAGGTATAATTCGCGATTAATGAAAATCCACTTATAAAAATTACTTTTAAAATTCTATTTGTCAGTTCCATCCTAAATTTTGTTTTAACAATATTGGTTCGTTTTTATACCTATTCTTAATTATACTTTTCCAATCAGGAACGTTATTAGCTTTAATATATAGTTTCCTGGCGGCATAAACCCTATCTATAAATTGCTCCATAGTTATTGTATTTGCAGTTTCTTTCATTGTTGAAATTTGAGTTTGATTTTTATTGTTTTTTGCAGGAAAATCTGAAGAAGCTGGACTACATTCAGCATCAATTGGATCTAAATTTTGTATTTCACTACATCCTGTATAATCATGCAATAAAGCCATTTCAAAAATCCGAAAGGCACCTCCATGCTGTACACCCAAAGAGACACACATTTCTACCAAAGCTTCTTTTTCTTCTCCATTCATATTTTTAAATAGTTCAGTTGTACTAAACATACCTAGAATTTTATTTTCAACTGGTTTATAATGCGATTCTAATATATAATTATGCTGCCATTCATTAAAAGATTCGTCAGTACATAATTCCATCCATTTCACTGTAAACTCACAAGCCTGACAAAGAGCTTTTGTCGTGGCGTCTTTTGTTGCATCAATTCTCTCTTTTGTAAAATAATCATATTGATTATTTGTTTTTGAATTTAACCAAGTAATAAAGTTACCTAATGTCCCTGTTTTACAAGCAATTTGATGATTTCCATAACTACAGCCACCTTTGCTATCATAACCTAATGCGCATCCTTTTGAGGATCCGGATTCTTGAGTAGCAGAAAGCCAGCCATATTCCCTGGTAGAATTATGTACAAATAAATTAGTCGGAACCTCAGTTTCGATTGCGCCTGCACCTTTAAAAAGCCAGTTTTCTAAAACAACTTTTCGCTTATTATATTCTGAAGGAGTGATTATGTTATCGAAGTAATTAATAGTGAATACTTTATTTCCACTTTTAAAGATTTGGAATCCAGTACTTGTTGTCTGATAATCAGATTTAGGATTAACATATACAGAAGATCCTTTAGGAACGATTGAAGAAAACGAAGTGTAGATTTTTTTAAAAGAAACATTATCTATCATTTGATTTTCAATATCATCAATATATGAACATTGGCTTAAGAAATTAATATTTAATGAAATATTAGCAACAGAAGCATTATGGATTGATTTAAGTATTGAGAAGTAATTGCACTTGCCATATAAATACTCAATCATTTTTTTGAGATCATATTCTGTATCAAGGATGATATTAATTCTAATATTATTTTGCGGGTCGTTATAATGAATTTCATAGTTATCATATACTATTCCTATATCAACATATTTATCATAGTTTGCAGGATTAAAAATAAACTCTTTACCAAATTCAACAAATTCTAAAGAAACATATGAGAATAAATAATCAAATGCTGAAAATAATATATTCTCTTGTTCCATTACCTGCGAACTAAAGCTTGTTGGAACTTTAATATTCTTTCCCTCCTCTACTGCACTTTTAATTTGTTCTAAGAAACCCTTCAAGTCCCCCTTGACCGCCAACGCGTCAGCATCCTTGTCCAACACCCCAATCACATGCCCCGGATCAAAAATCCTGTCCCACTGATATTTGTAAAGGGATGACCCGGCAGAGTAATCCATAACGTTTGTTGTCCCCCCTTGAGGGAGGCCGGTTGCAGGATCGAAAGTATGTTCCAGTAAATGTACTCCGTGACCAAGTTCGTGCAGCGATGTTCTTTTGATGACTTCATCGCTCACGGTAACATTGTTGCCCGAGCCGGTAAACAAAAATCCAAAATGATCTCCTCTTGGCATCTTTCCCAGCAGGTCGTTCGATTTACTTATTTCATCCTTTACAAATAAATAGGCTGTTTCACCATCAATAGTCTTTTTGCTTTTATAAGTGTCAATAAGTGCCTTCTCTTCTCCGGCATAGTTGTTACTTATGATATTACTTCCTTTAGCCTGAATTACGCAATCTTTTCCATCGTCCCACTCCTGGTTGTTTTTAAAAGTTTCGTCTATGTCAATAAAATAGTTAATGCCAATTCTTCCATAGGTATTGTCCAATCCGGCTTGCATTTTCTCCCTCAGACCTTCTGTAATACGGGTATCACATATGGAGACAAGGACGAGTTTCCTCAGCTGTGGCGCGTAACTAGGCAACAACAGTTTTCCTAGTGTGACCTTTTTTGCATTGTTTGTATATATCGCATAAACTTCCTGGGCATCAGAAGCAGGACCTCCCAAAAGAGTAACGGTAAACCTGCCATTCTCAAATTTGGAATTACATACCATTCCCTTTCCAGTTATAAAACTGATTTTGCTAACGTCACTCACCCCGGATAAGATTGCTGTAACCTTGTCTGTTTCTTTAGGTGTGATGGCCTTGGCTGGGACGTAGTATGGAAAATCTTTGGATCCTATGTTCTGGTATTCTTTTATCACTGTAATTTTTCCTTTGTAAAGAGCTTTATTACAGGAATCAAAGGCAAATTTAGAGCCTTGAATATCATCAAAAACGATTTTTCCTTTGGTGAAGTCTGCAATGGTATCTGTTTTTGACAAAGGGCTACCCTGTTTTCCAATTTCCGTTACAATACCATCTGCGCCCACCTGATAAGTACTTTTACTTCCACCTTTTTCCTGGACCACAAAAGGTGGAGTGTTACTTTGAGCAACAGCAGTTCCATTGATTGAAAGCTTACTGGTGTTCTTATCATATGTAACACTGGATATGGTCCCATTGTAGACAACATCCGGATCTGAAGAATTTCCTGTTTTAACGTTCCCTACATTAGCCCCACCATTTACATACTGGTCCCCTTCATCAATGGCATTGTCTGCATCGTCAAATATACTTTCAAGGTCTGATATTGTGCCACCCACTTTGGCCATGAATGCTTTGATCTTATCTGCATTTCCAAAACCAATCACATTGAGTTCAAGAGATTTGACCCAGACCCTTCCTTTACACATGATGTTTTTGCTATCCAGCATCACTCCTGCAAATTCTACCTGTACCAGGGCATTGTCCATGTATGGAAGCACCATGGCCCCTTTTCCAGGCTCGCTTACCAAAATCTGAAAACCTCCGCCTGTCTGAAAATAGTCATTTGTCTGTGGTACTTTGTTACAAGGTGTGCCCGGGCGCGGAAGATCCGGATCAGCCCCGCAATAAAAACTGTTATCAGTAGTTAAGGGACTGCCATTTCGGGTAATATAGTTTTTAACAATGCTTTTATTTGCTTTATCTGTTCCACAATATGCCTGAACCTGGATCTCGTAAGTCCTGGCAGGTTTAAGATTTCTTATGACAGCAGTATCAAACTGAACAGAAGCTTTATTCACTGTCAGGTTGTGCCAGGCAGTAACATCTTCGCTCACATCATGGTACAAAACAGCATAAGAAGAGTAATTATTTTTTGCCTCCCATTTCAAAATAATGTCCTGTGCAGTAGTAGACACAGTATCAAAATCAACAATTTTTTCGCAATTACCGGTTATGCCTGATAACACCGTAACGAAACTTGCTGTATCTGAATAAATACTGTTTCCGTCTGTGCATACCGCCCTGATTTTATAAACATAGCTGGTATTGGGAGTAAGAGATGTTAATTGAAACTTTGGTTTGGAAGAAGTCGAAGTGTTCCAGTTTTCAGATCCTTTTATAGTATAGGCCACCTCGTAACTCTTAGCTCCTTCTACTTTATCACAAACGAGGTCGCATTTTGTGACTTCACTTACCTCTGAGGATATGTGGGCAGGAGGAAAACAACTTCCGGTTGTGGGATCAGTAATTACCGCTTGGGGCCTCAGCACCTGGAATAACGCATTTTGTGTAGAAGCTTCATTGTTAGTTCCACATACAAATTTGATTTTGTACTCATAAGTTTCACCTTCAGTACCATCTAAATTAAAAGGAAGCACTTTACCTTCTTTGGTTGTCCAGTCAGCCTCGCTGGTTAAACCTTTCTTTCTGTAGCTAAAAATGTAGTTTTCATAAATATCACCTGTTCTCCATTCTACCGCAACTTTGTTGTCCAAACCAAGGTCTCCTGCTTTGAATCCCAAAGGCTGAGGAATGGAACAAGTCCCTTGCAAGCCATTTGTTGCAGCATTTATAGACACTGCAAGACCTGGCATGTCTTTTCCATCACAAACTGCATCAACTCTTATGTAAACAGGAAGGTTATTGACGGAATAGGAATACTGATCTGGTGAATTTGTAAATTCTGTGGTCCAATCCGGGGCATTTTCCCGTTTAATTTTATAACTGCTGGCACCTTCTACCGGGTTCCATTTAATGATCTTTTGACCGGGCTTATCAGGATCATCTTTCACCATTAATTGCTGAGGGCCGTTCTCACAGGATACCAGCTTCTCATTTTTTGCTGTTCCCGCGTACACCGGGTCGGATTCATTTATTTTACAAACTGTTTTTATCTGTACATCATAAGATTTTCCTGCCTCCAGCATGTTCAATGGCTGCGTAAAGTTCTGCGACCCAGATTGACTATTTACGTCATAGGAATAAATCTGCCAGGCGCTTGAGCTACCTGAAAAACGATATTGTATAGAGTAACTTTGGGTTGCATTATCTGCAGATATATTCAAGGCGGCTGACCACTTTAAATCAGCAATTGTTCCCTGAACTATAGCCGGAAGACTGGGTTTTGGACAAAGGCTGAGGTAATAAAATGAAAAAACCTCACTGAGCCCGTTGTATTTAAACTCATCTTTGCCATTTGAAATTACCTGCACCTGCCATGCGTATTGGTTGCCCTCTTTCAAAATGAAATCCAGCTGTGAGTAATTGTAATAAGGATACGGAAGGCCTTTTATCTCAAGCCTCGGAGAAGTATTAGATTGCATTGCCTGGTTAGCATTTTGTCCGGGACCTACCTGGACCAGGTAAAAATTATACGATACCCCTTCGCTTGAATTCAGTGACTGGATATGTCTTGGAGTCCACTGAAATACAATATTTTGCGGAATGATGGGTACGATGGTCTTGTTGTTGACCGGAAAGTTTAAAAATGGAGGTTCGTTGATCGTGATCCAGACCATTTGAGATCCAAACCGGGTATTAGAAAGGACCTGATCTTTTCCGGAAACGGCTTCAAATACTTCCAGGTTAAAGAAATACATCCCTTCTGGTAACTTTCCACCATTATTTAAAAGGCCGACAGGCTTTATGTCCAAATCATTTAAATTGAAAAGAGAACTGATATTGGTAAGTGGGTAAGGGATTCCTGCGCTCAAACCTTCTTCGATTATAAGCTCTCTGTTAGGCTTTGTGATAATTGAAACTCCCTGGTCGTTGGATACTATATGTAGCCTTACTTTTACCTTCAATCCGCTTCTGTTAGGATCGTTCAAAGTAAGAAATCCTGTAACTTTTCCTGGTGAACCAAAATCGCTTAGAATAGATGGATAAGGTTGGGTCACAACCATTCTTGTTTCTACAGGATAGGTAAACTGTGCTATGCCCTGGAAAGAACACAGCAGCAAAAACATAAAAAAACACAATTGTCTTTTCAAGGTTGTATGTCCGTAGCTATGTAGTACAGATTTACAGAAAGAGGTATTTATTAACTGGTAAGACATTTTCTTCAATATTTAAAAAGTATAACCATAACCCAGGGTTACAGTTACTTCGTTTATAGCTCTGGCGTAGGATGAAACCTGCCCTGATTTGGGCTGGGACATATT
>JACMRH010000387.1 GCA_014376535.1 Cytophagales bacterium
GCAATCAACAAGTCATATACTTCTGATCTGCCACAAATTCATTTAGGTTCAGCCGTGCTTGATGGTGAAATTATAGCTGAGGCAAAAGTTAATCTGCCTTTAAGAATGATGAACAGGCATGGTTTAGTGGCAGGTGCAACCGGCTCAGGGAAAACAAGAACTTTGTAATTATTGGCAGAACAGCTGTCGAATGCAGGAGTTCCTGTTTTTATGACTGATGTAAAAGGTGACCTGGCAGGATTAGGAAACCCCGGCAAAGAAGACACCCGACTAACAGACAGGGCGAAAATATTAGGAATCGATTACCAGCCAGAAAGTTTCCCAATAGAATTATTTTCATTAAGCGGAAAAAAAGGCGCTCAAATGCGGGCAACTGTGATTGAGTTTGGACCCATCTTATTATCCAAGGTATTAGAGTTAAACGATACCCAAACAGGAGTACTTTCGGTTTTATTCAAATATGCTGATGATAAAAGTCTGCCAATGGTAGATTTGGATGACCTTAAAAAAGTCCTTAATTACTTGACTGAAGGACCAGGTGCTGCAGAAATAAAACAGGATTATGGCACCATTTCAGGTTCAACCTCAGGAACAATACTAAGAAAAATTGTTGCGCTTGAACAACAGGGTGTTAGTAATATTTTTGGTGAAAAATCATTTGATATTGACGATCTTTTTAATAAGGTTGATGGAAAAGGCTTAATAAGTCTTTTGAATTTATCTGATATGCAAAGTCAGCCAGCCGTCTTCTCAACTTTTTTGTTGAGTTTACTTGCAGAACTATATACCAAAATGCCTGAGGCGGGGGATTTAGACAAACCAAAATTGGTTTTCTTTCTTGACGAAGCACATTTATTGTTTAAAGGAGCCCCTAAAGCGTTTCTAGAGCAAATTGAACAGATTATAAGATTAATAAGATCTAAAGGCATCGGGGTCTTCTTTTGCACCCAAATGGCACAGGATGTACCCTCTTCCATTTTGTCTCAGCTTGGGAACAGGATTCAACATGTTTTAAGAGCTTTTACGCCTCAGGATGCTGAAGGATTAAAACAAACAGTCAAAACCTACCCGAACTCCAACTTTTATGAGATCGACAAAATATTGACTTCTCTAGGAATTGGACAGGCTTTAGTAACCGTTTTAAATGAAAAAGGGATTCCAACAGAGGTAGCAGCTACACATCTATGTCCTCCGAGATCATTTATGGGTCCGATGCCAGACCAACAGTATATGGAAGTTGTACAGGCCTCTGACTTAAATTCCAAATACAAGGAAACTTTAAATCCTGAGAGTGCTTATGAAATTTTAAATAAAAAACTGGCCCAGGTTCAAGAGGAAAAAGCCGCAATTGAGGAAGCTAAAGTCCAGGCAAAGAACGAACAGGCATCAACTTCTGGCAGACATGAAAAATCTACTTTAGAGCAGGTTTTATCATCTCCCATAACCAAAGAGGTTGGAAAGCAACTGGTAAGAGGTGTTTTTGGAATGTTATTTGGGACAACTGCTAAATCTACTAGCAGGAAGAGGTCTCCATGGTAAAATTGAATTGCTTTAAAATCAAAAGTATTGATTTAACAAAGACCAGACTCCGATCACCATTTCTACTACTTTTTGCTTAGACCAAAAAGTAGCAAAAAGTCAAGGCGGTGGAAGAAATGACTAAATTTCTTTCGCCTCACACGAAATCCTGCAAACTGGCAATTTCTTTAGAACCAATAAATTCAGGCTATCGGGCAAGCAGTATTTCTTTTCCCTACGCTCCCAAAGAATTTCTTAACGTCATTTCTTCCAAGGCCAGCGAAAACTGAACTATTGAAGCTATCACCTATTACCATTAGAAAATACACCAATTTTGATTCCTCAAAACCCAACCTTCTCGGCAACCAAATAATCTGTCTTTTTGCCGGAGTAATTATTGCTTAATTCACCTAAAAAGCCAGCCATAAATAGCTGAACTCCAATAATTAAGGCAGTTAAGGCTATAAAAAACAATGGTTGGTTGGTGACATCTCTAGGCCTCAACCCGTGATTTAATAAATACAGTTTTTCGACTATCAGCCAAAGCGTAATGAAGAAACCGAACAGGAAGGAAAGGGTGCCAATAAAACCAAAAAAATGCATGGGCCGTTTTCCGAATTTTGTCACTATCGTAATAGATAGCAAATCCAGGAAACCATAAATAAACCTTTCCAAACCCCCAAACTTGGTGACTCCAAACTTTCTTGGCTGGTGTACAACAACCTTCTCTCCTATTTTTTTAAAACCTTTCCATTTGGCCAGAACCGGAATGTAACGGTGCATTTCACCATAAATATCAACGCTTTTTACAACTTTTAATTTATAGGCTTTTAAACCGCAATTGAAATCATGCAATTGTATGCCTGACAGGCTACGTGTAGCAGCATTAAATAATTTTGTTGGTATAGTTTTGCTCAATGGATCATACCTCTTTTTCTTCCAGCCTGACACAAGATCGTACCCCTCTTTCATGATCATATTGTAGAGGTCAGGAATCTCGTCAGGACTATCCTGAAGATCTGCGTCCAGTGTAACCACTACATCTCCCTGGCAGGCCTGAAAACCCATATGGAGCGCTGCAGATTTTCCATTGTTCGTATTAAACCTGATTCCTTTTACTTCTAAAAACCTTGATGAGAGATTCTCAATAACTTCCCAGGAAGAATCTGAACTTCCATCATCTACCAGAATTATTTCAAAACTGAATCTATTTACACTCAAAACTCTTTTGATCCACTCACAAAGTTCTGTTAGTGATTCCTCTTCGTTATAAAGTGGGACGACAACGCTTATATCAAATTTATTTTTCATCCCTGGTCCGAATGTGATTCCTTTACAAAAAGTGCTACCAAAATACTTAAAAATACTCCAATCAATAAATACAAGAGTATAGTAAAAATAGAAATAGTGAAAGGATTAGAAACCACTTCTACGATTTGCCTAAAAACGGCATCATCACCTCCTTTATAAATCAAAGCCTTGCTCTTGTACAATGCTTCTTCAATAGCAGCACTACCAATTGCCAATATAATGATCAATACTAAAATACTATTGATCAGTCCGGCAACAAAGGAAACTTTCATTCCAAGAAAAAAAGCATTTTTAAAATCCAGTGATTGTTCAGATTTTTCTTTGTATTCTTTACAGCAAAAGAATATCTCCGCCCCTAAAACTACCATCATCAGGTTTTGTGATAAGGCCATGGAAGCACCAATCAGAGGCAACATCACTGAAAAACATAGAACTATCACAAAAGTATAAGCTCCGTACTTTAAAATCATCAAGTTCTTTTCCTTGCTTTCCATTATATTTTTTCTTCACTGTATTGAGTGCGCCTCATGATGAAAGAGGCAATGATCACAAAAATCAACAGAATTAAGAATCTTTTGTAAAATTCATCCCACATAATGTCACCAACAGTGATATTTTCCAGGCTTTTCAAACCACTTTCAAAAGCTTCCAGACTCATGGTTTTCAAATAGTCAGTCTTCATGGATGTAATGAACATTTTTGATTCTTGCTTGTGGCTCTCCAACACCTGAGGGTTAAATTGAGTCAGAAATAAACCAATAAGCAAGGAATTGAAAAGGCAAGCAAAGAAATTCATAAGCGATCCGAATAATAAGCCTTGCGGAAAATGGATTTTACCTCCCAATTGCTTTTCCCTGAAATACCAGATTGCAGGAAAAAACATGGCAAACATTAAAACATAACCAAACGCTTTGCTTGCGCCCAATGGGTTTATGTTTAAAGTTATTTCTGCAATAAAAAACAGAAAACAAACTATAGCTGAAAGCACACCAAATAGAAATGAAAAAGTAAAAAATTTAATCAAAATTAATTTCTTAAGTCTATGAATTGGTTCTTGTTAAATATAGCCAAGACTTTGCCTGTTAAAGTATTACCAATTTCTGGTGAATTTCTTGACTTTGATTTTACCTTATCGTAAATCCAATTTTTCCCTGGATCAAATACAGTGAGGTTTGCTTCCTCTCCTACTTTTATCTGAGGGACTTTCAGATTTAGTAATTCCCTTGGCTTTCTGGATATTAAATCTATCAACTCGCTTAGTTCTAAAACAGAATTTGAAATATTTAAAAGTGAATAAGCTGTTTCAAGTTGGATCATTCCAAAATCAGCCTGGTCAAATTCAAGATTTTTGGATTCTTCATCCTGAGGTGCATGATCTGTTACAATAACATCAATAGTCCCATCTTTTAAGCCTTTCCACAATTCTTCTTTATCATTCTTTGATCTTAAAGGAGGATTTATTTTATAATTGGTGTCAAAAGAAACTAAATAACCATCGTCATAAACAAGATTGGCGACCGCCACATCGCAGGTCACCTTTAATCCTTCAGCTTTTGCTTTGCGAATCTTTTCAACAGATCCTGAAGTAGAGATCTTACTGAAATGAAGACTTCCTTGTGTATATTTTAATAAGGAAAGATTTCTATCCACAATTATATCTTCTGAAACGCTAGGAATCCCTTTCTGACCCAGGAACACACTTTGCTCTCCTTCATGCATTACACCATGCAGACTCAAAGATTTGTCATCAGAATGGACCATCAAAATCCCATTTACCTGGCTGAGGTACTGAATTAGACGCACCATCATTCCGGAATCTTCAATTGTATGTCCACCGTCACTAAATGCTACAGCTCCCGCCTGCATAAGATCAAGTATTTCAGACATCTGTTTTCCCTGCAAGTTTTCTGTGGCTGCTGCTATCACGTGAATATTGACAGGAAGCTCTTTAGATTTAGAATGGATATAATAGATATTTTCTTTATTCTGAATGCAGGGTTTTGTATTTGGCAAACATGCCAGTTCGGTAAATCCTCCTGCCATTGCAGCATTGGTTCCGGAGGTTATGTCTTCCTTATATTCATAACCAGGATCACCTAGTTTGCATCCCATATCAAACCAGCCTACAGAGACACAAAGATTATCTGATTCAACAATTACCCCACTTGAATCTGAAATTACTTCTTCGATGGCAACAATTTTACCATCCTCAACAAGAATATCCATTACCAGTCCATTGATAGAAACCTGATTGGATATGATTTTAGCTTTTTTTAGAAGTATTTTCATAAATTCTTCTTAAACACTTGGTTTCAAATTTGTTCTGTAAAAACGTGCTACAAGAATTTCCAGCACTAAAAATAAGAAACTTAAACAGACAAGAACCTTCCAGTATTTAAAATTACCATTTCCGGAAGGGTCCTTTTGTGCTTTTTCAAAATCTGTACTCTTGACAACTTTAATATTTGAATTGTTTTTAAACTTCTGCTGAAGTTCTTCTACTGTGTAAAAAGAAAGTTCTGATTCAGCTTTATCTATATTTATACCGAAAGAAGCCAGGGTAGAATCTTTTTGATTCTTAATTTTCCATATACCTGGCTTTAAGCCTGATTCAGTTAATAAAAGTTTATATTTTCCATTCTCATTCTTTTGTTCTGGAACAATTTTCGTATTAAGGTTCTCGATGCTTAAAACATCCTGACTGGCCATTTTCCCAGACAAAAAATCAAGGCTGGTTGTATTACTGAAATAATATGGCTTTACATTGTCCTTTATAGAACGTTCAGCAATTTTGTAAAGTATAGGCAAGAACAAAGCACTTCTGCTAAATGGAACATTGTTTGTCAAATCAAAAGCACATACATAAATGCTGCCTCTACCCACGTTATACCTGGCAATTAGAGCCTGTCCATTCGTTGCTTTAAGGATAATTTCGTTTGGGTTTTTTATGGCACTTGATAGATTTACTAAAGGCAAATTTGAAAGAGAAGGACGCTTTTCGAAAATGTTAAAATAGAAGGGATTGTTCAAATCAGGTATATCAACCTGAAGTTCACTCATTGCACTGTTTACTAATGTTTGTTGGCCAATCAAATTGTTTAACTTTTGAAAGTCAGCATCAGTCCAATCAGTTTGAGGGAAAATCAAAAGAGTTTTACCATCCTTAACTGCATTTATAAAAGTGGCAACAGAGCTTAATTTATTATTCACAATGATTAAAGAAGACTTTTGGATCAAATCATTGTTTGAAGAATTACTTTGAATAGATTTTATATTAAAAATATTTTCCTGAGAATATGCCAATGAAACCGGGTCAATTCCAGCAGTACCTGAACTTACATACAAGATATTCACATTATCGGCTGTGGAAATAGAAAAATGAAACTGATTGTCAAAATTCCAGGAATTGTCTTTGATCACGATTTTGCCAGGATAGTTCCCTGCTGATTTTAAAAACAAAGGGAAACTGACGATTTCACTTCGACCAGCTGAAATATTTACGGCTTTACTGGAAACAGAAACATCATTTAACTTGTATTCGACTATGGCATCCTTGGCTTCCTCTAAGCCGGAGTTTTTTAGTTTTACATAAAGCACCATTTCTAAATTGGGCTTTATGAAATTTTCTGAAACCCATAAACTATCTACAAAGACATTGAATTTTCGTGAGTCATTTTCGAAATGTACTAAGCTAAGTTGGTCTTTTGTTGCAGTATCTATTTTATTTGTAAAAGAAGATTGAAAATCAGAAACAATTATTTTGTTGAGCGAAAGTCCCTTATTCTGGTTTAAAAAAGCCTTTAATAATCCTGTTGAATTATAAGAGCAGTCTCCATTTAAGCTCTGCGGATTACTTAGACTATCTGTCAAAACCCTGTTTTGAATAGCATTCATACCAATAATTCCGTTTTCACAGACACTTGGAGAGTTGTCAAAAAAATACTTTGCTTTGGTACTTTCAACCATATAAGATCCTGGTTTAACAGGATTTAAAAAGGCTAATACTAAAAATGCGAGCAAGGACAAACGCATTAGAAGCAATAGAAGGTGTAAAATTCTATTTACTGAAACAGTGCTTTTCTTTATTGCAACCAGATGTTCAATGTTGCTGATAAATACCTTTTTATATTTTCTAGTTCCAAAAAAATGGATAAAGATGGGAATGGCCAAGCATAAAAATGCATAAAAATATATCGAATTCAGGAAAACCATTCCTACAAAAATACATCTTCCTTTTTCAAAAAACTAAACTTAAACAGATTGGAGAAGATTTTTTATAAACCGTGATCTCATAACAGGATGATTATGAAAGAGCATTAAATATTATAATTATGGAAATTGAAATGGAGTTATCAAGCTAAAAAGTAATAGTAATGTACAATGGAAAAAATAAAACAATACTTCAAAAAATTGTAAAAACAAGATTAGGAGGTGATTTTTCCTGTCAATTAAAGTAAATGAGAGTCCACAATACAAAATGAAAAAACTCTTTTTTTTTATCACTGAAGGATATTTTAGGCATGTAGCAAGGATGCTATCAGATATATTTACATATGAATATTAAGTAGAGTTATACTGGCAAAACATACCCTTCTTTCTGGTAATCATAAACTAACTTAACTTCGGGCACATTTGGATTTTCTTTCACAGAATTAGCCAGTTTACTTACAGGATGTGCCTTCAACAATTCTTCCGGATAAGGTTTTAAAAACTGAATAATGTCTTCTCTTTTTAGATTTGTGTCCAGCCACTCCTTTTCCAATTCAGGAGGTAAAATCACAGGCATTCTGGGATCTGGTTTTCCTTCTTTGTCTACTTTATTATGAATTCTAGCCATTAACGGATTCGCAATTGTGGTTAAAATGGAGCATGAACGGGTTATCACACCAGTTTCAGGATGTTTCCAGGCATCCCAAATACCAGCCAAAGCAAAAATATCCCGATCTTTAAGTCCTATGAGATACGGAATCTTGGTTGACTTATTTAATGTATGGCTTTCATAAATCCCATCGACAATAATCAGACAACGCTTAGATAGTATAGAAGTACGAAAAGAAGGAAGATCAAAAACGGTTTCTGATTTTGCATTAAGTGTCCCCTGTCTCAGAACTGCGATCTTATCAGGAGTACACCATTTTGGAAGAAGAGAAAATTCAAAGTCTATAAAACGGAACTCGTCATTGTGCTTAACAATGGCGGGCAGATGCGGGTGAGCGAAACCATTGGCAAGCTCATGACTGGAATTCCAATCCTCGTATGGAACAGCATATTGATACGCTGCTTCTGCCAGGTATTTTTTTGGAGTTGAGACTTTGTAACACATACGCTTGTTTTAACAGATTGCCTTTTCTCTTTCAACAAACGTCATTCTTATTTAATTCTATTTTGATTATAGTTTGTCAATACGAGAAGCTGAAGGCTTAATACAAAATGGGTCCAAGTTACTCTGTAGTTAAACTTGAACGGGGTAAGAATTTTAGAAACTTGGAACAGTGAGAACCAGCTTTCCCTGTCCATATCCCCCTGTTATCAGAAAAAAATTTCCTGCGCCAGTTTGAAAGTATTGCAGTGGGCATTTAGAATGTCGCGGATATTTTCTGAATAGCCCCCTCCCATACTTATTACAACTGGAAGATTTCCTGCTTTGCAGGCAGTAAGAACTATCCTGTCCCGTTCTTTACAGCCTTCCTGAGTAAGAGAAAGCTTACCAAGCTTATCGGTTTTCAGCACATCGACCCCTGCCTGATAAAACACAAAATCAGGTTTTACCTTTTTTATGAGTCCGGGTAATGTATCATTTAAGATTTTCAGATATTCAGAATCTCCTGTTTTGTCTGGTAATGGAATATCGAGGTCAGATTTTTCTTTTCTGGCTGGGTAATTAGTTGCACCGTGCATGCTGAAAGTAAAGACCTTGTTTTCATGTTCAAATATTTTCGCCGTGCCGTCGCCCTGGTGCACATCCAGGTCTATAATGAGGATCTTTTCAGCCCGTCCTTCCTTAAGTAAAACAGTGGCAGCAACCGCCTGGTCGTTCAGCAGGCAAAAGCCTTCTCCCCTGTCTGGGAATGAATGATGGGTGCCTCCGGCAATGTTCATGGCAATTCCGTATTTCAATGCATAATATGAACATTCCACGGTTCCATTTGTAATAATAAACTCTCTGTAAATCAATTTTTCGGAAAGTGGAAACCCTGTTTTTCTGATCTCTAATGGTGTCAGATCCAGATTAAGAAGCTTTTCGACATATACTTTGTCGTGCGGTGGAATGCAAAATGAAAGATTAGGATAAGCAGGTTCAAAGAAGTTTTCCTCACTTACTACTCCTTCGTATAACAGCTGATCGTGCAGCAAGCTATATTTAATCATCGGGAAGCGGTGTCCCTCTGGAAGTTCATGATGGTAACAGGGGGCGAAAGAGATCTTTAACACTGAGAAGAGAATTTTAAATTAAATGCATCGTTAGCCCAAGCAACCCAGATGTTCTACACTTGAAATGTCAAAATACAGAAAAAACGGGTTTATAATCCGAGTAACACGCTGTCAAAAATCAAGCCCTTTCCTGACCCATAAAAGTCTCTACAACTGATTAGCAGGTATTTTTCTTCTTTTTCGACAATCCGAGCTCTGTCAAGGTTCAATGTGTATACTCCTCGCCTTTGTTTGTGTTTTCACCAACGAGCATTCAATGGCAAGATGCTAAAAGTTGTTGGTCAAAAAACACAACAACGGCAGGATGTGGAAGACCAACAAAGGCAAGGCTTTTATAAGATATAATTTTTTAGGGAGATTTCCAAATCAAATTCTAATCGTTTTCTTCGGTTTGTAGTATTTCATTTTCGAGTTTTTTATGCAGCCTAAACACTTCCATATACAAAATTCCACTGATGCCTTCAGGTTTTTTATCCTGTACAAATCCTATTGCTTCATAGATATCTTGAAAGTTATTGTTATCTCTTAATGTTTTAAAAATAGTTGAATATTTCAAAGTAAAATTAACAAGGAATGATTGTAGTTCATCCAAATCATATTTGCTTGGTATGTCACCAATGGGAGTAAAACTAATTTTTTTTTTCTGGATTATAAATTCGCTGAGGGCTTGTAATCTTAATTGATTATAAAAGAAATCAGTTTGTCTTTTCAAGCTTTTTGTTTCAAAGTTTCTTTGGTTCTCTTGATTCTTTGATTCAATAGAAGCAAGTTCCTGGGTGAGTTTCCAAAACACATAAATATTAACTACTCCAATTAACGGATTTAATATTCCTCCAAAATAATCTCCAATTTGCCCCCAATGGGCAGGGTCGCCAGAGAAATCATTATGGTAAAATTTGCCTATGTAAACACCCATCACTAATAATAAAAGACCGCCTATTAAAAGTCCATATAATGCAAAGCTTTCTTTTTCGTTTGGTTTCATTTTTTTGCAGTTTTTAAATATCAATGCTCATTTTCAGCTTGCATCTTCCGACATGCTTAGTTTTTGCCTGTAGTGAATTGATCACAGAGTTTGGCTTATAGTCATTAAGAAAGAATCGTTTTGTGAGACAATGTTACCAATCATCAATTGCTTAATGTTAAATGAAGATTGATCTGATTTCTTATTTCTTTAATTTTAGATAAAGGTAATTTCCCAGTATCAATATATTTAAAAGTGCTATTTACAAATACAATTTTTAAACGGTCATACTCTCCATCCAATGTATCAACTCGTGTATCGAAAAGACTCATAAATAAATTCCAAAGAATGAATCCCGACCAATTTACTGTGCGCGGCTTTATAACTGCTTTTCTTATTGTTTCTATCAAAAAAACTTGCTCTTTTAACGATTCAGTTATAACATCACTCCTACAAAAAATTATTTTATCCTCACTAAGTATAAGCTTCTTGTATTGATCTATTATAATGGTTACCATCGTTTTGTGAGACATTCTAAGTTAAAAATATAATTTTATTTCTATTTATTTTTTGGAAAGGTTACAAGTAAATTAGCCCAAACCATGAAGTCCGAAAAATAGGTAAATTGTTTTACACACGGAATTGCTTCACCTCCAATTAATGCTTTCAATTTTCCAAGAATGTTCTACTTTAGTTAATGTCACCAAATTGTTTCCCCAATAAAAATTCTTATTCTTTTCTAAATTTTTGTCAAAATATTGAATTAAGACTTTTGCAGAATAAGTATTGATGAGTGTAACTGATTTTATTTTTATACCATCAATGGGCTCTTGTCCACCTGTCCACCGATAAAAATTACTAAAATCGCATTGTACAGTCTCAAAGTCGTCTAAGTCTGTGAAATTCGTTTTGAAGTCATGATACTTTACTTTTCTTAATTCATCTAAGCAATGTTGATATGATAACTTTTCTTTAATTATTAAAGAGTCCAAAAAGCCGTGTTTAGTTAGATTATAAAAATATTTAGTGAAATCTAAAGTTGTCATTCCAGTTTTACTCTCTACAAAAACCGGCTGAAACTCTGAGTGTCTTTTTTGGTTAATTGCCTCAAGATACCATTCAAAGAAATCATTAACAGTATTGCAAATTTCCAAGGAGTCTACCTTAATTGTATTCTGAGCATTTAATTTAAAAGCTGAGAAAGAAATTAGAGCAATAAAAATTAACCAAATTTTAAAGTTCATGTCTTATCTCAATTTGAAGCATACAAGCGAGTTTTTGCGATTTCATACCCATACAATATAAGATATATACGAAAACTAGAAGACCACAAAAAATTAAATTTAATTCCTTATATATGCTTCAAATAATCGTTTTGTGAGATGTTAAAGTATATGTTTATAAAAAAAGTACTACTACAAGAACGTCCATCAGGCCATAAGGCATAATTAGGAATAGCGCCCACTTCGTTCCATCCTAATCTTGTATACAACTTTTGTGCATCACTTCCAGTTGCCGTATCTAAAATTAACAAGGTTTTTCCTTCTTTTACGGCTTCCTTTTCTATGTTCTTTAATAATGCTTCCCCCTCTATCCGTAGTTTAGCCTGCGTAACTACGGATTTATTGTGAACTGTAGTGTATGTGACACGGGCATATTTCATAAAAACTCCTATTTGATCAAACCTTCATTCCCAGTATAAGAATCGTTAGAACTTGAGTAATGGTTATGTTCTGCATTTCTTATAATTCCAAACCGGACAGGATTCTCATGAAGGTAATTTAGTTTTTGTTGTTTTATTTCCTGGTTTGATAGTCCCATAGCGCGGAAGTTTCTTCCGTGCTTATATTTTCAAGGAACTTAGTTCCGCTTTAACAAACTAACAAAATATCTAATTTTCCTTTTTGATCCTGATAATCTATAGCACTTGAATAAATATAGTGCTGTTCCTCAAATACAATTCCTTCTTTTACAGGATTCTGATGAATGTAATCTATTTTCTTCTGCATCATTTCTGGATTTGTTAGTTCTAAAGGATGATAATCCTCCTGCCAAAACATATACTTTTTATGTTTTCCACTCTTCTTTCCCGCTCTTTCAAACATCCATAACATCCACTCTCTCCTACTTTCCTATTGGTTTGATTCTATTGCACGACAAATATGCACAGAAGTAAACTTCTTAATATCTCGGACAATATCCTCTAACTTTTCTTCTCCGTTTTTTCCTATTATCAAATGAATATGATTGTCAATAAGCACCCAGGCATAGATCTCTAAACCTTTATTTGCCTGACAATCCCGTAGGCTTTCTAAAAATATCTCTTTGTATTCAGGTCTGCTTAGAGCTGGAATCCAATTAACTACGGCAAATATTACAAAGTGAATTTTATCTGATCTCTGACTTTGTATTTACTGCTCATAATGGCAAAAATATAAAATCATGTATTAAGTTATGTAAGACCGCAACTGAGTTGCTATTGGAATGATGAGCACGGAACTAAGTTCCGCGCTAGCAGAGCATTCTACTGTTTCTCTTGACAGTATGAAGTTGTAAAAAAGAGATTTGACAAATTTCATTTTACAGACCCCCTAAGGTCTCAAAAAACGGTCGTTACATGAGGGAAAGCAATAAGTCTTTAGAACGAAGAATATCTTCCGTTCTTCAGTTGATCCCATAAGAGATCAAAAGTTAATTGATATTCAATCGATTATTTTGGTATGTAACAATAAATGTAACAACTTGAAAAAGAGGTACAACAATGCTAATTATCACAAACGATTAAAAAACAGCGTATTATAAATATTTTAAATATTTTTAAAATTCCGTGATCCCTAAAGAATGTATGGATAACAAGCTGATTATCAATTTACATTAAAAAATGCAATTTTAAAATTGATAGTAATTTTGTTGCAAAAAAGCCTTAAAACATAAATAACCACCTGATTGCAGGTGGTTATTAGAACTAATGTGATCCCGCTGGGATTCGAATATCATTTGCTATATTTTTAGTATAAAATATAACAATTGCATTATTAGGCATTTAACCTATATTTGACCGTGTATATTTTTGAAGTAAGGGTTTGCAGAGTTAAAAAATCGTAACCTAAATCGAACCTCTAATGTCAGTTGGAACCTTCAAACTAAATTTTAGATTATTCCTCTCCAAGTCAAAAAAAGACAAGGCTAGCACTTACCCCATTATAATTTATAGCTGGTCTGGAAAACAGGAAAAAGAGATTATAAAGTATACTGGTTTAAAGAATCTCTA
>JACMRH010000037.1 GCA_014376535.1 Cytophagales bacterium
ATAGTTTGATTATTTATAACTGCAAAATTATAAATAATCTTCAAGACTATACAAGTTTTAAAATAGAAAGGCGGACTGTTTAGTTCAAGGTTTCAAACACCTTCAAAATCTTTTTAGCGGTAGCATCCCAACTCAGATTTTCAACATCGCTTTTGGTAGTATTTATTACGAACTCTCTTAAAGTATTGTTTCTCAAAAGATCAACTATATGCCTGGCCATTAATGCAGTATCCCAATAATCTGCCATCAGGGCATTGGGCATTACTTCTGAAACTCCTGATTGTTTGGATAATACACAAGGGATACCAAATTGGGCAGCTTCCAATGCAGATAGGCCAAAAGGTTCAGAAACCGAAGGCATCACATACACATCAGCCATTGCATAAAGCTGTTTTACTTTTTCCTGATTTAGAAAGCCTGTAAAATGAAACTTACTTCCAATTCTTCTTGCAGCGCCTTCTTCAATCAAAGTTTTTAAACTGTCGCCGGTTCCGGCCATTACAAACCTCACTTCTGGGACCTGTTCAATCACTTTAAGTGCTGTTTCCAGAAAATATTCCGGGCCTTTTTGGGATGTTAACCTTCCAAGGTACAATACCAGTTTTTCTCCATTTGATCTTTGTTTACGGTATGTTTCCACATATTCAATACCATTATGGCAAACAGCTATTTTATCCTCAGGTATTTCATAGTGTTCCTGCAGCAGGTTTGAAGTAAACTGGCTAACAGCAATAATCTTATCTGAACATTCAAAACCTTTTCTCTCTATCTGGTAAACGACACTTTTATTTTCCGGGCCGCTCCTGTCAACTTCTGTAGCATGGATGTGTACTACCAACGGTTTTCCGGTCAATTCTTTAATCTGTATCCCTGCAAGAAATGTCATCCAATCATGGGCGTAGATAACATCAAACTCTTTAGTAAGTGCAATGTTAACAGCTATATTGGTGAATTTCATTACTTTACCTAAAACGTCGCCTCCATAAATATCCTCGTGTTTAAAGAAATTGAGATCGTCCAGGTATTTAAATTCTGGCGATTTGGATGAAGATGTTTCCTTTTTTACCTGTTGATAAGGAAGAATATCTGAGTCAACATATTCTATGTCCAGGAAATCTTTAAAATCCAGAAGTGATTTGCCTTTTAACAGTTCTTCAGCTTTAGAATTGTTCAGTCCGATCAACTCTACGTTGTTCATTACAAATTCTGGATCCGCCTTTGGTATTATCATGCTCACCTCGGCCAATTGGGAAAGTGACTTAGCAATTCCGTAACAAGCTATTCCTAAGCCACCATTAATAAGTGGGGGAAATTCCCATCCCAACATTAATATCTTTTTCTTCATAAAACTTAACAAAACTGATAATCCTAAAGTTTTTGCTGTTAGGTAAATCTTAATGTTAAAGTAAAATAGAATTCATTATATAACAATTTATTTGAGGCGCATTTGCGCTCATTTATTACATTTTTGCATTCACAATAAAGGAATTCTTATTTTTGCAGAAACACTAAATGGTTTTCAATGGAAGAGCCCATAGTTATTGAAAACTTTAAAAAATATCCATCTCCAGTTACCCGGGTTGAGACTATTGGAAATAAAACGAATTTCCATTGTTCCCAGGAAAGTTTCGAAATCTCTGTTTTGTCAGAAAATGTTTTCAGGCTCCGATATTCACCAGATGGTTGTTTCGAAAGGGATTTTTCTTATGCCATAAAACCTGGGTTTTCTCCTGAAACAACAAAAGTTGAAAGACAGTGGTCTGATACAGAATATGCGATCATCACGCCCAAAGTTATTTGTAAAATTGACAAGGAAAACCTGAAAGTTGACTTTTATACTGAAGACAGACATGTTATTCTAAAGGATGATATCGGCTACCATTGGGAACCAAACCGGGTACTAAACGGCAATTATATTTTTTGTAGCAAGCAAATACAGGAAGGCGAATATTTTTTTGGCCTTGGCGATAAGCCAATGGACATGAACCTGCGCACAAAAAGGGTTCAAAACTGGAATAGTGATAAATATGGATATGAGAAAGATACCGATCCTATTTACCGTGATGTGCCATTTTATATAGGCTTCCACCATGGAATGGCTTATGGGATTTTTTTTGATAACAGCTATAGAAAGTTTTTTGATTTTGGCCACGAAGATGAAAACATCACCAGTTTTTGGGCTGATGGTGGTGAAATGAACTACTATTTCATTTTCGGGCCGGAGCTTATAAAAGTAGTGGAGAGATATGCCTGGCTGACCGGCACTGCAGAACTTCCTCCTATGTGGTCTTTGGGCTATCACCAGTCAAAATGGAGTTATTTTCCTGAGAGTAATGTAAGGGATATTGCCAGAGAATTCAGGTCGAGGGGTATACCGTGCGATGGACTGCACCTTGACATAGACTATATGGATGGTTTCAGATGTTTTACCTGGGACAAAACCCGCTTTCCTGATCCGGAAGGATTGTTATCTGATTTGAAAAACCTGGGATTTCATGCGATTCCCATCATTGATCCCGGAATAAAAATAGATCCGGAATACAAGGTTTTTAAACAAGGACTCGAGAAAAACGTCTTCTGCAAAAGATCTGAAGGGGAATTAATGAAAGGTGAAGTATGGCCTGGCATCTGTTGCTTTCCAGATTTCACAAATCCTGATGTAAGAATCTGGTGGGGGCGTTTGTTTAAAGACCTTGTAAAAATGGGTATCCAGGGAATCTGGAACGACATGAACGAACCTACTGTTTTTGGGAATGTCACTTTCTATGATGACGTAAGGCATGATTACGATGGCGATAATACCAGTCACCGCAAGGCCCACAATGTTTACGGAATGCAAATGGCCAGGGCCACTTTTGAAGGAATCAAGAAATTGATGGATGATAAACGGCCCTTTACTTTAACCAGAGCTGGTTTTGCCGGCATTCAAAGATATTCGACCGTTTGGACCGGTGATAATATCGGGAATTGGGAGCATCTTTTTCTTGCCAATATTCAATGTCAGCGTTTAAGTATTTCAGGGATTTCTTTCGTAGGTTCAGATGTAGGAGGATTTATTGGTGAGCCAAACGGACAATTGTTGGCACGCTGGATTCAGCTGGGGGTTTTTCATCCATTTTTCCGAAGCCATTCTTCCGGCGACCAGGGCGACAAAGAACCCTGGGTTTTTGGAGAAAAGGTTGAGAAGATTGTAAAAAAATACATTGAGTTAAGATATAAACTGCTTCCCTATATTTATACAACATTCTGGCAGCATTCAACTTACGGCACACCTATATTAAGGCCTTTAAGTTTTCTTGATCAATCAGATCCTGAAACACATTACCGCCAGGATGAATTTGGTTTTGGAAATAACCTTTTAATTTGTCCTGTTACAGCCCCGGATTCAAAAGGAAGGTGGCTTTATTTACCAAGAGGTGGCTGGTATGGCTTCTGGGATGAAGCCTATTATGAAGGAGGAATGGAAAGCTGGGCTGAAGCGCCATTAGATACATTGCCTTTGTTTGTAAAAGCCGGGGCAGTTTTACCCCAATATCCTGTGCAACAATATGTTGGTGAAAAGAAAATTGAAACCTTATCACTCCATATTTACCATACAGACCATGAGCTGGAATCAATATTATATGAGGACGCTGGAGATGGATTTGGCTACCATAAAAAGGAGTACAATCAGATAAAATTTGAGGTGAAAGGGAATGCAAAAAATCTGAATATCAGCAAGAAAATAATGGAAAACGGTTTTAAGCCTGAATATGTAAATTATGAAATTGTAATTCACGGCTTGCCATTCAATCCCAAACACGCGGAAGTTGATGGAGAGATTGTAGAACTGAAATACATTAAACGGAGTTATATTTTCAGGTTCAATTGTAGCCTGGATTTCAAAACAATTTCGATTGTTTAGTTCTGAAACAAATACTTTTCAGTCTAAATGAATTTGGTTTAATTTGAGCTTTAGCTAATTATCCATTACCTTTTAACCTTCACCTTTTACCCTAAACAAATGAGACAAAACCACGAAATAGATTACAAAATATTCGGAGAAGAACTACAGTGTATTGAAATAGAACTTGATCCTCAGGAAACTGTAATGGGTGAGCCTGGCAGTTTTATGATGATGGACACAGACATCCAAATGCAAACGATTTTTGGAGATGGCAGTTCCCAGCAGGGTGGATTTATGGGCAAACTTTTTTCGGCCGGAAAAAGATTGTTAACTGGTGAAAACCTTTTTATGACAGCTTTCACCAATTCCGGACAAGGCAAAAAAAGAGTTTCATTTGCTGCTCCATACCCGGGCCGCATTATACCAATGGACCTATTGGAGATGGGCGGAAAAATTATCTGTCAAAAGGATGCATTCTTATGTGCCGCTAAAGGCGTGAGTGTAGGTATTGAATTTCAAAAAAAGTTAGGAACAGGTCTTTTTGGCGGTGAAGGCTTTATCATGCAAAAACTGGAAGGCGATGGACTTGCTTTTGTTCATGCAGGTGGGATGGTGATTGAAAGAGAGTTACAGGCGGGTGAATCTATAAAAATAGATACTGGTTGTATTGTAGCTTTCACGCAACATGTAGACTACGATATTCAGTTTGTAGGTGGAATTAAAAATACCATTTTTGGAGGCGAGGGCTTATTTTTTGCAGTTTTAAGAGGCCCTGGAAAGGTTTGGATCCAATCTTTGCCAATAAGCCGGTTAGCAAGCAAAATTGTTCAATATGGTGGAATGGGTGGCCGCCGGGAAGAAGGAGGTATTCTTGGTGGTTTAGGTAATTTGCTTGATGGGGACTAGAATTAGCCTTATCGTTTGATTCTTAGTAATTTAACACTGGCAATATCTTTAGTTTAATTTACAGAATGAATTGATTGTTTCTGGCATTTACCCTTGCATCTGATATACTCAAGATAAGAAATGTCCCTTATGTTGTATGGTTAAACAACTGGCGCAAAAGTTATTGCAATTATATTGGCAATGACGTGGAAGCAATTCTGATTGATGGCCATTGTTTCCTATTTTTACCAAAAATTAATCCGGTTTGGATCATCACATTTTCAAATACAATCAACCTTTTCAGTTAGAATCCGGCGAGACTTTACCTCAGCTCCAGATTCACTATTCAACTTTAGGTAAGCTTGACCTTGCTAAAAACAATGTTGTTTGGATTTGTCATGCTTTAACGGCCAATTCAGATGTAGAATCCTGGTGGGAAGGAATGGTGGGAGACAAAATGGTTTTCGATCCATCCAGGCAATTTATCATTTGCGCATCCATCATTGGTTCATGCAATGGAAGCACTGGTCCGACCGACATAAATCCTAAAACCAAAAAGCCTTACTTTTTGACTTTTCCATTGGTCACTATTCGGGATATGGCCAGGGCGCACATTTTGTTGAGGGAACATTTGGGCATAAAACATATTCATTCTTTAAT
>JACMRH010000388.1 GCA_014376535.1 Cytophagales bacterium
CAAACGCCTTTTTTTTGTGGAAGCCAAAAAGCCCAGCGTGGCGGTAAAGGATGAAATAATGCCGGCCTACCAAATACGCCGCTATGCCTGGAGCGCCAAACTACCTATTAGTATTCTTACAGATTTTGAAGAGTTTGCCATATACGATTGCAATAAAAAACCCAATGCCACCGATAAACCAAGTGTAGGCAGAATAAAGTACCTCACCTTTAGAGAATACTTAAAAGAGTTTGATTTTTTGTGGGATACTTTCTCTAAAGGAAGTGTACTAAAGGGCAGCTTTGATAAATTTATTGCTGCCGATAAAAACAAAAAAGGCACCACCACTGTTGACAAAGAATTTTTAACCAGCCTGGATGAATGGCGCAAGCAACTGGCCCTGAATATTGCCCTGCGAAACGAAGCACATACAGAAAAGGAACTAAATTTTGTGGTACAACAAACCCTCGACCGCCTGATATTTTTACGCATTGCCGAAGACCGTGGCGTAGAAGAATATGGCAGGCTAAAAACCTTTTTCACCCCCCCAAAAGGAGAAAGCCCGGAAGGTGCCTGTTACCAAAATCTGTTTACCTATTTTAAAGAAGCCGATAGTAAATACAACAGTGGCCTGTTTGATTTTAAAAAAGACAGCATTAGCCACAAAACGCTGGTAGATAACAAAACCATTAAGGGAATTATCAACGAGCTGTATTACCCCATTAGCCCTTACGAGTTTAGTGTGCTGAGTGTAGAAATACTGGGCAGTGCTTACGAACAGTTCTTAGGAAAACAAATAAAACTTACACCCGGCCACCGGGCTATTATTGAAGAAAAGCCCGAAGTACGCAAAGCCGGCGGGGTATATTATACACCGCAATACATAGTGGAATACATTGTAGAAAATACAGTGGGGAAACTGGCTCCTTTGCTCCCATCCCCTAAAGGGGAGAAACAAACTACCCCTGCGGAGGTAAGCAAACTAAAAATAGTGGACCCTGCCTGTGGAAGTGGTAGTTTTTTGCTGGGGGCTTACCAGTATTTATTAAACTGGCATGTTGAGTTTTTTATGCCTGAGTTTGAAAAGCTTACCGCCATTGCACAAAACAGCAAAGACTACACAGAAAAGGAAAGAAACGAAGCCATTAAAGAACGCAACAAACTACCACTTACACCCACTGGTCATTTAACCACAGCTTTAAAAAAGCAAATTTTGCTCAACAATATTTATGGGGTAGATATTGATACACAGGCTGTGGAAGTAACCAAACTAAGCCTACTCCTAAAATGTATGGAAGGCGAAACCGGCAGCAGCATTAATGCCGAAATGCGCTTTGGCGAACGGGTTTTGCCAACGCTGGATAGCAATATAAAAAGCGGCAATAGTTTAATTGACATGGATTTTTATGATGGGCAAATAGACTTTGAACCGGCGCTGGAAAAGAAAGTAAAACCCTTTAGCTGGCAGCAGGGATTTGCAGCAGTATTTAAGCAGGGAGGATTTGATGCGGTTATTGGAAACCCACCGTATGTTGGTCGAAGTACTTCTTTTGAAGAATACGAAAAGTTGTATGTAAAACAAAAGTATAAAACTAGTGAAGGTAAATATGATTTGTATCAGCTTTTCATTGAAAAAGCTCTTGAACTTACTAAAGAAAAAAATGCTTACATTTCTTTTATAACCCCTCAAACATGGCTTTCAATTATACAAGCAACTAAACTCAGACAGCTGTTGGTCGAGAATGTTAAGTTTGAAGAAATCTTATTACTTGGTAAGAATGTTTTCGCTGCTTCCGTTGATACAATTATTTTTATAATACAGACAGGCTCTATTTCTAAGAACATCAATCTTCTTACTGTTTCATCAAAGCACACTGAAGTAAAATTTGAAATTGAAAGAAGTATTGAAGTTACAGAGATTCAAAAACCCTGTTATATTTTCCCAATTAGTCAAGATAAAAAGTCTAATTCATTTATCAAAAAGATTGAAGATAATTGTGAACCGATGCATAAAATGGGTATTTGGTATGATGGAATTAAAATTGTTGGTAAAGCAAAAGTTTTTGCTTTACAAAAAATTAAAGTTGACTCTTCTTTTTATAAAATGTATGTGGGTGCTGATATTCAACGATACTGTCTTAAGTGGAGTGGTTTTTATTGTTGTCGGGATAAAGTAAATATTGCAAAACATCATGCCACTGACATAAGGTTGAGATCCGAAGAAGCATTTAAAAGTGAAAAATTATTGGTAAGAAAAACTGGCAATCAAATAGTTGCTTCTATTGATACGGATAAATTTTATTATGAACAAAGCCTTTTTGGCTTTACTCCAATAAAAGGTGATTTCAATAATAAAGTATTTATGGCAATATTAAATTCTCGTATTGCAACATATTTATTGCAGGCTAATGCATTTTCAAAAAAAGATACTTTTCCTCAAATAAGACTTCATTGGCTAAAAGATTTCCCCATCAAACAAATCGACTTCGCCAAAAAATCCGAAAAATCCCTCCACGACGAAATCGTTCAATTAGTAGAAACCATGCTGCAACTGCAACAACAAAAGCAAAGCAGTCATTTACCCAACGAGTTGCAGCAATTGGAGCAACACATAGTTTATACAGATGCTGCCATCAATAAAAAAGTGTATGCACTTTATGGGTTGAGTGAGGAGGAAGTGAAGGTGGTGGAGGGGGAAGGAGTTAGAGCGGTGTAACCGC